>CAJOLO010000006.1 GCA_905235345.1 uncultured Lachnospiraceae bacterium | reverse complement strand
AATTGCAGACCGTACGGATTACGATCTTACACAACACCAGAATGTATCAGGTGAGCCTATGGAATACTTTGATGATGAGACTAAGGAGAAGTACATCCCTTATGTAATTGAGCCGTCACTTGGTGCAGACCGGGTAACCCTTGCGTTTTTATGTGAGGCATATGATGAAGAGGTACTTGATGCTGAGAGAAATGATGTACGTACAGTATTACATTTTCATCCGGCAATCGCACCTGTTAAGGTTGGAGTGCTTCCGCTATCAAAGAAATTAAACGAGGGTGCAGAGAAGATATATGCAGAACTTTCAAAATATTATAACTGTGAGTTTGATGACAGAGGTAATATCGGAAAGCGATACAGAAGACAGGATGAGATTGGTACTCCGTTCTGTGTGACCTATGACTTTGATTCGGAAGAGGACGGAGCGGTAACGGTGCGTGAACGTGATTCTATGGAGCAGGAGAGAATCAAGATTGAGGATTTGAAATCATACTTCGAGAAGAAGTTTGAGTATTAATATCACGATGGAATTTGTATATATCTTATTGATTTTGATGAAATTAGTGAGACATAATTCATAAAAAAACAATCAAAAAAGGTATGTTTTTCATAAAATATCATTTTATAGTTGACATAATTAAAAACCTTTGGTATTATATGGATGTAATATATTTAACAATTTTGTAACATTTTGAAAAACAGGTTTGAATAATATAAAGAGGTATAATATGAAAAAGAAAGTAATAAGGAGTTCAATGTTAACCGTTGCTGCGTTATCATTATTGATCGGTGGTTCGGCGACTCCGACCGGCGTGAAAGAACAAGTGACCAGAACCCCTGCTATTATTAGTAAGGCTATTGAGAATAATGCAGCACTTGAAAACGGTATTAACAAAGGGACGCCGGTTAATCAGCTTGCTAAGGCTGAGAATGTTGAGGTAATTAATACTGAAGAAGTAACGGTTGCTGAGGTTTTGGCAGAGCCCGAGGAGGTTGTTAATGCTTCCGCTATTGAAGAGAAGGCTGCATCAGGTTGTTGCTAATATTGACAGTTACCTTAATATACGTACAGAGCCTTCCGAAGATGGAGATGTTGTTGGTAAGTTTTATAATGGCAACGTAGGTACTATTGTGGATAGAGGAGAAGAATGGTCATTAGTATCTTCGGGTAATGCCTACGGATATGTTAATAATGACTATCTCTTATTTGGAAGTGATGCAGAAAGCTATATTGAGAATAACTGTGACCAGATTGCGAAGGTTGCAGCGGAGACGCTTAATATACGTGCTGATGAATCGACAGACAGTGAAGTTGTTGATTTGAGAGATCAGGGGGATACCCTTACAGTCCTTGGTCAGGAGAACGGATGGTATAAGGTAGCTGTAACAGACGATAAGGCCGGATATGTTTCTGGCGATTTTGTGTATGTTGACTATGTATATGAAACAGCAGTGACAATCGAAGAGGAACAGGCAGCAGAGGAGGCTCGTGCGGCAGAGATTGCAGCAGAGGAAGCAGCTGAAGCAGAACGTCAGGCAGCAGAACAACAAGCAGCAGAAGCTGCAGAGCAGGTTACGGAGAGTCAGCCTGCGAAGGAGACTACAACAGAGGCACCTGTTACGGAAGCACCATCAACAGAGGCTCCTAAGAAGGAAACTGTTAAAGAGACAGAAGTTGTTGTTAAGGAAGAGACTACTGCAACGGAGGTTGTTGAACAGGAGACATCTTCCGGATCTGGACAGGCAATTGCAGATTATGCTGTACAGTTTGTAGGTAATCCTTATGTATATGGTGGGACAAGCTTGACGGATGGTGCGGATTGTTCAGGATTTGTTCAGTCTGTGTATGCTCATTTTGGTTATTCACTGTCAAGAACAGCTGCGTCTCAGGCGGGAGACGGAACCGCGGTAAGTCTTGATAACTTACAGCCCGGTGATCTTATCTTCTATCATGGATACGGTCATGTGGCGATCTATATAGGTGGTGGACAGGTTGTTCATGCAAGTAACCCGCAATCGGGAATCAAGATTTCGGCTTATAATTATTCGTCTATTGATTCTGCTGTAAGAATTATTAAATGATTGTAGATATTAATACATATTTTATAAAAAAGGTATCATGTAATTGACATGATGCCTTTTTATGTTACAAGAATACAAAAATAAATTTTTCATAAAATTTGGAAAAAATATTTTGTTTTTTATTCATTCTATGATATAATGTAAAACAGACTTTGGACGAGTGGGTGCAGATTGCTGCACAGTCCGGGTGAATATTATATACTTGTAGGAGGTAATATTACAATGGCAAACAAATGGGTCTACATGTTCAGCGAAGGCGACATGACTATGCGTAACCTGCTTGGAGGTAAGGGTGCTAACCTCGCCGAGATGACAAGCATCGGTCTTCCTGTACCACAGGGCTTCACAATTACAACAGAGGCTTGTACACAGTACTATGAGGACGGACGCAAGATCAATGACGAGATCATGGCTCAGGCTATGGAAGGCGTTAGAAAGATGGAGGAGATTAATGGCAAGAAGTTTGGTGACAAAGAGAATCCTCTTCTTGTATCAGTTCGTTCAGGTGCAAGAGCTTCAATGCCCGGTATGATGGATACAATCCTTAATCTTGGTCTTAATGATGAAGTTGTAGCTTCTATGATCGCAGGTAATCCTGATCCGGCCTTTGAGCGTTTCGTATACGACTCATACAGACGTTTCATCCAGATGTTCTCGGATGTCGTTATGGAAGTTGGTAAGAAGTATTTTGAGCAGTTAATTGATAAGATGAAGGAAGAGAAAGGCGTTAAGTATGACGTAGATCTTACTGCAGCTGATCTTAAGTTACTTGCTGAGCAGTTCAAGGCTGAGTATAAGAACCAGTTAGGTGAGGACTTCCCTTCAGATCCTGTAGAGCAGTTGAAGCTTGCTATCGAGGCAGTGTTCCGTTCATGGGATAATCCTCGTGCTAATGTATATCGTCGTGATAATGATATCCCTTATTCATGGGGTACAGCAGTTAACGTAATGCCTATGGTATTCGGTAACCTGAATGATGAGTCAGGAACAGGTGTTGCATTTACACGTGATCCTGCAACAGGTGAGAACAAGCTTATGGGTGAGTTCCTTAAGAACGCACAGGGCGAGGACGTTGTTGCCGGTGTTCGTACACCGATGCCTATCGCTCAGATGGAGCAGGAGTTCCCTGAGGCTTATTCAGAGTTCATTAAGGTATGTGATATCTTAGAGAATCACTATCATGATATGCAGGATATGGAGTTCACAGTTGAGAACAGAAAGTTATACATGCTTCAGTGTCGTAATGGTAAGAGAACAGCTCAGGCAGCTTTGAAGATTGCTTGTGATCTTGTTGATGAGGGACATAAGTCAGAGAAAGAAGCTGTAGCAATGATCGATCCTCGTAACCTTGATACACTTCTTCATCCTCAGTTTGATGCTAAAGCAATTAAGGCGGCTACTCCTCTTGGAAAGGGACTTGGTGCTTCTCCGGGAGCTGCTTCTGGTAAGGTTGTATTCACGGCTGATGATGCAGTTGTTTGGAACGAGCGTGGAGAGAAGGTTGTTCTTGTTCGTCTTGAGACATCACCTGAGGATATCACAGGTATGAAGTCTGCTCAGGGTATTCTTACAGTTCGTGGTGGTATGACATCTCACGCTGCTGTTGTTGCACGTGGTATGGGTACCTGCTGTGTATCCGGTTGTGGTGATATCAACATGGATGAAGAGAATAAGCAGTTCACATTAGGTGGAAAGACCTTCAAAGAGGGTGACTATATTTCAATCGACGGTTCAACAGGTAATATTTATGAGGGCGAGATTCCTACTGTTGATGCTACAATCGCAGGCGAGTTCGGACGTATTATGGATTGGGCTGACAAGTACAGAAAGCTCAAAGTTCGTACTAATGCTGATACACCTGCAGATGCTAAGAAGGCAAGAGAGCTTGGTGCTGAGGGTATCGGACTTTGCCGTACAGAGCATATGTTCTTTGAGGAAGACAGAATTGCAGCTTTCCGTGAGATGATCTGTGCTGATACTGTAGAGGCAAGAGAGAAAGCTCTTGAGAAGATTCTTCCATATCAGCAGAGCGACTTCAAGGCTCTTTACGAGGCACTTGAAGGTAACCCTGTTACAATCCGTTTCCTTGATCCACCTCTTCATGAGTTCGTTCCTCATGAGGAAGCAGAGCAGAAGAAGCTCGCAGAGGATCTTGGCAAGACAATAGAAGAGGTTAAGGATATCGTTGAAAGCCTTAAGGAGTTCAACCCTATGATGGGACATCGTGGATGTCGTCTTGCAGTAACATATCCTGAAATCGCTAAGATGCAGACTAAAGCTGTTATCCGCGCAGCTATTGAAGTTCAGAAGGCACATGCTGACTGGACAGTTAAGCCGGAGATTATGATTCCGCTTGTATGTGAAATCAAAGAGTTACAGTTTGTTAAGAAGGTTGTTGTTGAGACAGCAGATGAGGAGATCGCTGCAGCAGGCGTTAAGCTTGAGTATGAGGTTGGTACAATGATCGAGATTCCTCGTGCAGCTCTTACAGCTGATGAGATTGCTAAGGAAGCTGACTTCTTCTGCTTCGGTACTAACGACCTTACACAGATGACATTCGGATTCTCTCGTGATGATGCCGGCAAGTTCTTAGAGGCATACTATGATACTAAGATCTTCGAGAATGATCCGTTTGCTAAGTTAGATCAGACAGGTGTTGGTAAGTTGATGGAGACCGCTATCAAGCTTGGTAAGCCGGTTAATCCTGATCTTCACATCGGTATCTGTGGTGAGCACGGTGGAGATCCTACTTCAGTTGAGTTCTGCCACAAGATCGGACTTGATTATGTTTCATGTTCACCATTCCGTGTACCTGTTGCACGTTTGGCTGCTGCACAGGCTGCAATCGCTAACGAGTAATATATACATGGTATAATAGGTGTATTTAAGAAGATTTATTCTTAATATATAATGATTATGAAGGACTAAACAGTTGATTTCCTAAAAGGGAAATTGATGTTTAGTCCTTTTTAGTTTTTTATGTTATTTTAGAAATAATTTTTCAATATTAACAGTATTATATATAGGTCTTGATAAATTCTAAAAAGGTTAAGGATTTTTATGGGTTTGGAAAGCGGTTTTCTTTACATAAATGGAAAAAAGTGGTATTATATTAAAATATATGAAAATAGTGAGTTGGCAACCGGTTGAATGTTAGACAGCATGAATGTATATAATAATAGTATTAACAGATACCTGCCGGCTGCTAATATCATTAGGGAGGGTTTCTATGAACGTTAAGATTGAACAGTGGATGAACTGGATACTTTTTGACGAGCTTATGGATGGTAAGATTAATGCTCCTAAGCAGATACTTGGTAATCATGATTATGGAGAAGGACAGATGATTACTGTATATAAGCCTCATTCTGTAAGCTGTAAGGTCGTTGCACCGAGCGGCAAGACGGAATATGATATGGAGAAGATTGATGACAGAGGGTTCTATGCACTATATCTTTCTAAGAAGAAATTCGTTGGCAATAAGTATAGGCTTGTGACTGATTATCAGGATGGTTCAACAGTGGTTACTTCTGATCCATATAGCTTCGAAAGTCAGATTGGCGATATGGATGTATATCTTTTCTCAGAGGGTAATCATTGGGAGATATATAAGAAATTAGGTGCACACCCGATGAAGATAGACGGAGTATCGGGAACATACTTTGCGGTGTGGGCTCCGCATGCAAGAAGAGTTTCGGTTGTAGGAGATTTTAATATGTGGGATGCAGCACTTCATCCGATGAATATGCAGGGTAGTTCCGGAATATATGAACTGTTTATTCCTGATGTTGGAGAGGATGCTGTATATAAGTTTAATATTTTGACACGATATGGTGATGAGATATTTAAGGCTGATCCATTCGGAAATTGTACGCAGTTTCGTCCCGATAATGCCAGTGTTGTTAAGGATATTACTAAGTATCGATGGAAAGATACGGCATGGATGGACAAGCGTAAGAGTGTGTCAAGAAATGATGCGATGAGAAAGCCTATGGCAATATACGAGATGCATTTGGGGTCGTGGAAGAAGAGAGTTGAGAATGATGATAACGGATTCTTTTCATATAGAGAACTTGCACCGATGGTTGCTGATTATGTAAAGGATATGGGATATACACATATTGAACTTATGGGTATTGCTGAGTATCCGTTTGACGGTTCATGGGGTTATCAGGTAACCAATTATTACGCACCGACAAGGAGATATGGAGATCCCGAAGATTTTATGTATTTTGTTGATTATATGCATAAAAATGGCATCAGTGTTATCCTGGACTGGGTACCTGCGCATTTTCCTAAAGATGCACATGGTCTTGGTAAATTTGACGGCATGCCTCTTTTTGAACATCCTGATCCGAGGCGTGGTGAGCATCCTGACTGGGGCACATATATATTTGATTTTGGAAGAAATGAGGTTTCAAACTTCCTGATTGCCAATGCACTGTTCTGGGCAAAGGAGTATCATGTGGATGCCCTTCGTGTGGATGCGGTTGCATCAATGCTTTATCTTGACTATGGTAAACAGGATGGTAACTGGCTTCCTAATGAGGATGGCGGCAATGAGAATTATGATGCGATTAAGCTTCTGATGAAGCTTAATAAGACTATCGAGGAGCAGGAACCCGGAGTGTTCGTTATTGCTGAGGAGTCAACTTCGTGGGCGGGTGTTACTGCACCGACTACTATGGACGGACTTGGATTCATGTTCAAATGGAATATGGGATGGATGAATGATTTTCTTGAGTATATGAAGTTAGATCCTTATTTCAGACAGTTTAATCATAACAGATTAACGTTTAGTCTTATGTATGCATATTCTGAAAATTTCATACTTGTAATTTCGCATGATGAGGTGGTTCATCTGAAGTGTTCAATGTTCAATAAGATGCCGGGACTTCATGATGATAAGTTTGCTAACCTTCGTACAGCTTATGGTTTCATGTATGGTCATCCGGGCAAGAAATTATTGTTTATGGGGCAGGAATTCGCTCAGCCAAGAGAGTGGAGCGAGATGAGAAGTCTTGACTGGTTTGAATTAGACGGACCGGATGCAAGATTCCATAAAGGTATACAGAACTATGTAAAAGCACTTAATAAACTGTATAGTAAATATGATGCATTGTATTATAACGATCAGGACCAGATGGGCTTTGAGTGGATTAACTGTGATGATCCTCAGAGCAGTATAGTTTCATTTATCAGACGTGGTTCTACTGCTAAGAATCAGTTGTTGTTTGTATGTAACTTTACCCCAATTGACAGAGACGGATTCATTGTTGGAGTTCCATGCCCGGGTAAGTATACAGAGATACTCAATTCCGATGATGAGGAGTTTGCAGGACTTAACAGAGTTAATCCTAAGCCTGTTGAGGCTGTTGACGAACCATGGGACGGAAGAAAGTATTCTATAACTATGCATCTTCCACCGCTTTCGGTTGTAGTATTTAAGTATGATTATAACGATCCTGATGCAAAGAAGACAGAACCTAAGACAATAGAGAAGAAACAGACAGTTAAGAATACAGAGAGAAAAGTTAAAGCCGGAACGACAACAAAGAAAAGTACAGCAAAGAACAGTGTATCAAAGAGCGGTACATCACAATCGTCAGCTAATGGAAATGTTCAAAAGACTACTGCAAAGAGTAGCTCTTCAAAGTCTTCAAAGAGTGCATCAGGGAAAAAGACTAACCTTAGCTGATAATTTAAAACAATTATATTAAGATAACCGATGTACAAAATAACCATAAAAGCGAAAAAAACACTGAAATTATCAGCGTTTTTTCGCTTTTCATTTATTTGTAAATTCTTGAAAGGTTACTGTCTTTGTGATAAACTATCTAAGCGAAAAAGAACAGAAAAAGAAGGATGAATTATTATGAAGATTTCAAGAGATGATATTCGTAACGTAGCAATCATAGCGCATGTAGATCATGGTAAAACAACATTAGTAGATGAATTGTTAAAGCAGAGCGGAGTGTTCAGAGAGAATCAGGAAGTGGCAGAACGTGTCATGGATTCCAACGATATAGAAAGGGAAAGGGGAATCACTATTCTTTCCAAGAATACTGCAGTTCATTATAAGGGGACTAAGATTAATATTATCGATACTCCGGGACATGCGGATTTTGGCGGTGAGGTTGAGCGAGTCCTTAAGATGGTTAATGGAGTTATTCTTGTGGTTGATGCTTTTGAGGGTGCGATGCCTCAGACCAAGTTTGTGCTTAAGAAAGCACTTGAACTTGATCTTCATGTCATTGTATGTGTGAATAAGATTGACCGTCCGGAAGCAAGAGTGGAGGAGGTTGAGGAAGAGGTATTGGAACTTCTGCTTGATTTGGAAGCCACTGATGAGCAGCTTGACTGTCCGTTTATATATGCTTCAGCCAAGGATGGCGTGGCGAAGAAGAATCTTGAAGATGACGCTGTAGACATGGCACCGTTATTTGAGACTATTATAGATTATATTCCGGCACCGACAGGTGATCCGGATGCAGATACACAGGTACTTATTTCAACGATTGATTACAATGAGTATGTTGGAAGAATTGGTGTAGGTAAGGTTGATAACGGAACACTCAGACTCAATCAGGAGGTGTTGCTTGTCAATGCCCATGATGAGAGCAAATGCAAGAAGGTAAAGATTGGTAAGCTCTATGAATTTGAGGGCTTAGATCGTGTAGAAGTAGATGAGGCCGGTATTGGTTCTGTAGTTGCCATATCAGGAATTGCAGATATACATATCGGGGATACGTTATGCTCAGTTGACAATCCTCAACCAATACCATTCCAGAAGATTTCCGAGCCGACTATTTCCATGAATTTCATGGTTAATGATTCTCCTCTTGCAGGCAAGGAAGGCAAGTATGTTACATCAAGACACTTAAGGGACAGACTCTTAAGAGAGCTTAATACAGATGTATCTTTGCGTGTTGAAGAGACAGAAGGAACAGACACTTATAAGGTTTCGGGCAGAGGCGAGCTTCATCTATCTGTGCTTATTGAGAACATGCGAAGAGAGGGATATGAGTTTGCGGTAAGCAAAGCAGAGGTAATATACAAGGAGGATGAGAACGGCAAGAAGCTTGAACCGATGGAAATTGCATATATCGATGTGCCGGAGGAGTTCTCGGGAACAATAATCAGTATGCTTAATGAGCGAAAAGGTGAGCTTCAGGCAATGTCGCCTTCTCATGATGGTACAGTAAGACTTGAGTTTAAGATTCCGGCAAGAGGTCTTATCGGTTTCCGGGGAGATTTTATGACGTCTACCAAGGGAACGGGAATCATTAATACAATATTTGACGGATATGGACCATATAAGGGTGATATGATGTACAGAAGTCAGGGGTCGCTCATCTCGTTTGAGACAGGTACATCCATCACTTACGGACTTTTTAATGCTCAGGATAGGGGAACACTGTTCATCGGTCCCGGCGAGCAGGTATATGCAGGTATGGTTATCGGACAGACAGGAAAGGCAGAAGATATAGAGCTTAATGTTTGTAAAGCGAAACATCTTACAAACACACGTGCATCGGGTTCTGATGATGCGTTGAAGCTTACACCTCCTAAAGTATTAAGCCTTGAGCAGGCACTTGAGTTTATAGATACGGATGAGCTTCTGGAGATTACACCGGAGAATATAAGAATAAGAAAGAAAATTCTAGACCCTACCCTTAGAAAGAGATCGAAGATTAATCGTAGTTAATCGATAATTAGTATTAGCTAAGGTTGTGAGAGTGATATGGACAAGCATAATAAAGATTCGATAATTACTGATGATATTAAGAACGAGACCGATATGGATGATTCTAAGGCAGAAGATAAGAAAAAGGATAAAAATGTGAAAAAAGAAAGTGTGGATACTAAGAAGGTTGCATCGCATCGTAAAATTCGTACAGGGCAACTTGCGTGGGATAAGCTTGATAATACAGCGAATCTGTTTCCGGTAATTGCAACAGAGGACATGTCTAATGTGTATCGTATATCTGTGACACTTACTGAAGATATTGATCGTGTCCTTTTGCAGGAAGCACTTAACAGGATTCTTCCACAGTTTCTCGGGTTTCGCATGAGACTTAAGATGGGTTTTTTCTGGTATTATTTTGAGGAGAATACTAAGCCTGCTCCAATCGTCAGGGAGGAGTATTCATATCCGGGAGCATATATTAATAAGAGTAAGAATAATCAGTATATGTTCAGAGTTACATATTATGGTAAAAGAATTAATCTTGAGGTGTTTCATGCATTGACGGATGGTTCCGGCGGAATTATTTTTTTAAAGGAACTGGTATATCAATATCTGAGATTGAAATATCCGGAGCTTCTGGAGGTTGAAAAGGATAAGATTTCTTCAGGCATTTTTCTGGATCAGGAAGACAGTTATGTTAAGAACTTTAAGAGGGGACATGAAAAGGTATATAATTCGGATAGAGCTGTTACATTAAAGGGCGAGAAGTTTCCCAAAGGAGAGATTGGAATAATCCATGGTTATATGCCGGTGGATCAGTTGAAGGCAGCATCTAAGTCATATGGAGTAACAATCAATCAGTATCTTGTTGCGGTATTTGTGTACAGTGTTTACAGAGAGTATCTCAAGGGTCTTCCTTCAAAGCATCCGATATGTTGCTGTGTTCCGGTTAATCTCAGACCATATTATGATTCTCATACAATGAAGAATTTCTTTGCAATGGTATCTGCTGTGTTCAAGCCTGAGAAGGAAGATTATACTTTAGAGGAAGTTATTAAGATAGTTGCAGATAATTTAAAGGAACAGATTACACCTGAAAATCTCAACAATATTATGTCCTACAATGTATCTAATGAACAGAATTGGATATTGCGTGCAGTACCACTTGTAATAAAGAATTTTGCCTTGAAGCAGGTGTATGGGATGTCCGCTAAAGCAACTACGGCAACCATAACCAATATCGGCAATATAGATATTAAGGAACCGTACAGAAAGTATGTGGAGAATTTTTATGTTATACTATCCATGTCGAAGGGGCAGAATATCAAGGCAGGAGTATGCTCGTATAATGGAGTTCTCACATTTACATTCAGTACTAATCTTATAAGTACGGCAATACAGAAACGATTTTTTCAGATTATATCGAAAAATGGAGTGGATGTAGGAATTGAGACTAACGGAGCTTATTATGAGTGATATAGAGTAATTTAAGAGTAAGGGAGTCTGTAGATACTGATTAACATAATATGGAGTGTATAATATGACAATATGTAGAAATTGTAACATAATAGTGAATGATGATATAGATATATGCCCACTGTGTCACTCTGTTTTAGATGATGATATGTCAGATGAAGAGATTGCAACGAGTGACAGTCTCCTTCGTCAGGGATCAGCTTATCCGGATGTCAGAAAAAGAGAGAAGAGAATGAATATAGTAATGCGTGCAATCTTGTTTCTTTTTATTCTGTCGGAGATTGGACTAGTATTTATCAATCATTCCGTAAATCCACATTTCTGGTGGTCGGGGATATGCGGTATTTCCATGGTCTATATCTACGCGTCAATGATATATTGGATAAAACATGATGCGGGTTTTGCGGCTAAAGTAGGTCTTCAGATTGTTTTAACAATGGTTGTACTAGTGTTGATTGATTTCTATTTTACGGAAATGAATGGATGGTCATTAAAGTTTGCAATTCCCGGGGTGATATTGTTCGGGGATGCGGTAGTGTTCTTCCTTATGATGCTTAACAGACAGCATTGGTATAGTTATTCAATACTGTTATTATTTATGGGTCTTTTAAGTATAGCTATTGTTGTATTATATTTTACCGACAAAATAACAGTAGTTGCACTTCCGATGACATGTGTGGCTGTGACCGGAATATTCTTATTAGGTACAATAATATTCGGAGATCGTGAATTGTCAAGGGAATTGAAACGAAGGTTTCATGTGTGAATTTATTGAGAAGATTAATGTATGAATCAGGCATGATATGCAGATTTGAATTAGTATTTGATGGTGAATCCCGCACTAAGTTTTGAAGGGGCGAGAATTGAATATACTCATGGAGAAAAATATGGAACAGCAGATAAGCATCCGTGGCAGGACTGCCAGAAAAATGATAAAGATGGCTAATCATATGCCGATTATAGGGCATAAGGCTCAAAGTGGTGAGATCAGAGCAAAGCTGTCGGAGCGAGAAAGATTATGGGAATGTCCCGGACATCTTGAAGTCTCTTTTATAGATATGAATTTATTCGGGATGGAGCTTTTGAGAAACAGGAAAGTCGATACACAAGATATACAGAATAATACCGAGATTGAAGAAACAGAAACTTCGTTGGAAGAAGCTGAAAGTACCGGAATGGATAATGCAGGTATTGATGTATATATTTCTGAGGGTGAAACTTTTAATGCTGATAAGGTAAGTGATAACGAGAGTAAATTATACGGCGATAATAAAGGTATTATTCTGCAGCTTCATGGCGGTGGGTATTATGGAAGAATGCATAATACCTATCGTGATATGGCAGCGTTATATAATGAGATTTCTAACGGGTATGATGTACTTTCGGTTGATTACAGAGTTGCACCGGATAATCCGTATCCGGCGGCACTTGAGGATGCGGTTACAGCTTATGAATGGATACTTGATAATGGATATTCATCAGACAGAATATTTGTAGCAGGAGATTCGGCAGGTGGCGGACTTACGCTTGCACTTTGCCTGTATCTTCGAGATCATGATATGCAGATGCCGGCGGGGATTGTTACAATGTCCGCATGGACAGACCTTACTAAGAGCGGGGAATCGTATCATGAGAATTTTAACATAGATCCTATGTTTGGAGGATCTACAGATACACTCGTATATAAGGATGGATATTATAGGGAAGATGATCCCGAGAATCCATATATTTCTCCGGTGAATGGAGATTATACAGGATTTCCTCCAATGCTCATGCAGGTTGGAGAATATGAGATGTTACTTTCTGATACATTGACAGTAGCAGAAAATGCAAAGAAGGCCGGTGTAATGGTAAAGAGCCATGTCTATCCCGGAATGTTTCACGTGTTTCAGATGGGTCTTACGAGATATCCTGAGGCAAAGGAAGCATGGGTAGAGGTGGGGAAATTTATAAGATATATTATAAAATCTAAGGATACTATTATATGAAAATTAGCATCATGATTGTTGCGAGTGAGTCTTGATGGTAAGCATTGACTACGAATGGATCCGGCAGAGATGCCTCTGGGAGACGAATAATGGGAAAGAAAAAAAATAATAAAAAACATAGCAAAAAACAACATCAAACAGTAAAAAGCACGATTAAAGTGTCTGACAATAAATCAGATAAATTATTTCAACGACTAATGAATAAAAAAGGAGTACAGAGATTTATTAAGGTTGTTAAGATTCCAGCCGTTGGTTTTTCGATTCTTGCAATTATACTTAATTATGTGTTAGAGGTACTGTCAAGACATTCGTTTGTTAAGCCTTTTTATTTTATCATGGAATCTCCGATGGTGTTTTTATATAATGCATTTATTATATTTGTGACTTTATCTCTGGTTTTGTTTGCAAAGCGAAAGATTTTCGCTACGATATTTGTGTGTGCGATGTGGATCATTTCTGCATTTGCAAACTGGATTGTGTTGTGCTTTAGAACAACACCATTTTCAGCAATTGATATTCTGATGATACGGAATGTACTGACAATGCTTGATAAATATATGACTAAATGGCAGATGTTACTTTCTGCAATCGGTATAATTTTGGTCGTTTTACTGCTTGTATATCTATATATAAAACTTCCCAAATCAAAAAGTAAAAGAAGGCCATTCCGTGCATCGGCTTATGTATGTATGTGTTTGTTTATGGTATATACATTGACAAAGGTAGCGGTAGATACCAATACCGTATCCGATAATTTCGGAAATCTGGCTTATGCGTATAATGATTACGGCTTTGCGTATTGTTTTTCAAACAGTATAATTGATGTGGGTATCAGTCGTCCTAAGAATTACAGTGGGCAGGCAGTTCGCGATATAACAGATGGGCTTCATTATAATAAAGATGATGTTGTATTCGTTACAAAAGAAGAAAATGAGGATAGCATAGCAACTGAAAGTGCGATTTCTGAGAATAAGGATACAACAACCGGGAATGTAAATGGCGGCGCTGACGATATAACGGATGAGAATATTGACAGGCAGCAAGAAACTGATCAGGAAGATTCGGATGTTCAGGCAGAAGAAGCCGGTGATTCTACGAAGATGTCCGGAGCATATGTTGAAGAACAAGAGGGGAATACAGTAGAGGCAGCTTCAACGGAGAATGACGGGAACAAAGTAGAGGGAGCTTATAAGGAAAAAGATAAGACTACAGCAGAAGATAATTCGGAAGAGGAAGATGATAAATACTATAAGAACGAACCGGCTACAAAGAAATATCCGAATATAATAGTAATACAATTGGAGTCTATTTTTGATACTAAGTATATGAAGGATCTTCGTGTGACGGAAAGAGTAATGCCGACACTTGCTAATCTCAAGGAAAGATATTCGACAGGGTTATTCACTGTTCCAGCGGTAGGTGCAGGTACCGCCAATACAGAGTTTGAAGTTCAGACCGGAATGAGTACCCAGTTCTTTGGTGCCGGTGAGTATCCGTTCAAGACGATAATGAAAAGTCAGACCTGTGACAGCATGGCATATGATCTTAAACGATATGGATATGCAACGGCAGGCTTTCATAATAATGATGCTACATTTTATGAGAGATATATTGATTATTCCAATCTGGGATTTGATGTGTTTACAGCAATGGAACACATGTATTTTCTGCAATATACTCCGAGAGGCTGGGCTAAGGATAGTGTTCTTGACAACGAGATGATTGAACGTATGCGACAGACAGAGGGAAGAGATTATATTACAACTATAACAGTTCAGGCACATGGACGCTATCCTAAGAAGCATACAGATACGCTCACTCATATTGGGTGTTATTTTACAGGAGAGTATGAGGGTGATACAGCTAAGGAAGCTGCGTGGGAATATTACATTAATCAGTGTCGTGAAACGGACAATATGATTAAGGATCTTATTGCGGGATTGGAAAAACTTGATGAACCCACTGTTGTGTTCATGTATGGAGACCATTTGCCAAGCCTTAATCTCCAAGAGTCTGATCTTAGAAATATCAATCTTTATCAGACTGAGTGGGTAATGTGGGATAACATAGGTCTTAAACGCCAATATAAAGAGTTGAAGTCTTATCAGGCAAGTACCTATATATTTGACCGCTTAAGGATTGATGGTGGTCTTATGCAGCATTTTCACAGTAAATATATGTATCAGGCTGATCAGGAAGATTATCTGAATAAATTGGAAATGTTGGAATATGATACATTATACGGAGAAGATTATGCCTTTGATGGTCATAATCCTTTTCCGCAGACTGATATGAAGCTTGGTATAAGAGATATAGTTGTTGAAGGAATTGAAGAAAGTGCCTTTGGGAAATATGTAAAGGGAAAGGGATTTAATGCATTTTCAGAGGTGTGGGTTGATGGTAAAGCAGTTGAAACTACTTATTTGAACTATCAAACGCTTATGATACCGAAGGATGCTCTTGATAATGCAAAAGAGATATGTGTTGTACAGGTCGGTGATGACCATATACCTCTTTCGTTTACGGAGAAATATTCTCTTATTCAGAGTGAAGATTCTTCGGAAGATATGACTATTGAGAATTCAAGTGCAGAGGATACAACAACTGAAAATACAACAACCGGAAATTCGGGTGCAGAGAATACAACAACCGGGAATTCAGGTGCAGAGAATACAACAGCAGAGGATACAACAACCGGGAATTCAGGTGCAGAGAATACAACAGATGAGAACACAATAACCGGGAGTTCAACAACAGGGAATTAGGCAAAAAGAGAATTCGCTTACAGGAATGCAAAGATGAAGATATCGGGAGAGTCCTGACGTGTATTCGGTGGCAAGAACACATGAGGCGTTCTTGAATATATAAGTGATACACCATGTATGCGGATTCGTGCGGGGTGATAAAATATAAGAGTTTAGGGTATGGGTCGACTAGCTATGAAGAAAAGAAAAATTATCAGAATTATTAGCAGAATATTATTTTGTATATACATGGTATTTTTGGTATATTTTCTGTTTCTTTCAGATGATTTCGGCAGAAATATAGGTCGTGGCAGTTATGCTTATAATCTGATTCCGTTTCAGGAGATAAAAAGATTTATATTTTATTGGGATACGATAGGTCCTATGATGTCATGCATTAATCTTTTGGGAAATATTGTTGCATTTATGCCATTTGGTGCATTGATACGCTGGGTGCTTAACAGGAGAGTGAGATGGTATGAAGCAACAATTTATACTTTTATATTCAGTCTGGAAGTTGAATTTATACAGTTTATAGGAAGAATCGGGGTTTTTGATGTTGATGATATAATTCTGAATACCTTAGGAGGTTTTTTAGGATTTATAGTATACTATATTTTACTGCTGATAAATCGAAGGAGTGAACGTGAATGATCAAGAAAAATGTATATAGTGTTAAAAGTGTAAGTATTGATTCGGTCATCTCATGTGTGCTTGCAGGGATATCATTTGGATGTCAGGTTGCAGCCGTAATATTATCATATTCGTATCAGGGAAAAGGCCCCAGAGCTGTGGGGATTTTAGGCTTTGCAGGTCTTCTTATGGCATTTACCGGAATGGTATTTTGCAAGAGTGCGTGGAAATCTCCGGATGGCGGAATCGTCATGAAGAGAGTTTCGGGTATCATTAACGGGATTTTTCTTATAACATCAATTATATTGTATGTTATTGGATGGATGTGATTTGGGTACGGGAATGTACAGATGAAGATGTCTGTAGGCCTTGAGTGTATTCTGTAGCAGGAACGCACGAACCGACATTTTGTGAAAAACACACGAAAAAAAAGTGACGTTAAAAACAATGTAAATATATAATGAAAATGAAAGGATTAAGAGTGTGAAATATAAGGAATTATTCAAAGAACATAATGAGAGTGTGGCAGAACGATATGAACTTATGATTGAAAGAATCAAGGCTTTTTCTGATGGAAGTGATACGCAATTACTGCCGGGTGATTTTGTGGATTACTTTAGTAAGACAGCAGATTTTTTGCTTATGATTAATGATTGGAAATTGTTTGTAAGTAACGGGGGACTGGATAATGCCGATGCGGAAACTCTTTCTGATTGGAATGAAAGACTTTATGCGGATATTCTTGCCTGTGGGGGTGCTTATGAGACAAGCTATGCCAATCCCGAGTATGCCGGTGCCAAGCTTGGAGATGAATATGGAAAACTTTTGAGCTTTCTCTATGCGGAACTTCGGAGTGGAATAATATATGCTGTGGAGTACAGGTACACTGAGCTTACGATTTTATTGGAGCTATATGTCGAGGTGCTTTGTTTGTTTGAAGACGGAATGCCTGAGATTAAAGAGCTTAAGGATGTGTTGTATTATTATGTGAATGATTATGCTGAGATGATGATAGATTACAGGGTGCGTGAGATGCTTGATCCGGAATTATCATTTGCTGCAGATATAATCATGGAAAGCGATCTTGCTGATATCAGATATCTTTATAAATTCGGTGAATATGTATCCGACAATGAGATTGAACTTGCAAGATTCTTAAATGGTTTGCCACAGGAGAAAATTGACAGTATGGCATACACATATACCCATGGTTATGAGGAAGGTTTTAGAATTGCAGGAATAGACCTCTCAAAGAAGAAGACTGTTAATATAAGATATTTTATCGGGCAGGAGAGAATGGTTAAGGCTGCTATACTTCAGTTTGAGAAGATGGGACTTAAGCCGGTGATTTATCGTGCACCAATCGCAAGAGTTAACAGAAGACTTACTCTGCGCCCGGGATATGCTGCGACATCACCTAACAAACAGTATGATTATGATCACAGAATGGACGAGGCATTATTTTTTGATAAGGCTTTTGTGGAAAGAAAGATCACGATAATGAAAAATTCGTATGAAAGCAGAAAGCAGCTTGCGAAAGAGTATGCCGGCCCTGCGGTTATTGAGGTGTTTGGAGAGAAACCCTTCGAACCTGCTAATAAGAAGGAAAGTATCAGGCTTTCTGATAAACAGCAGAAGCTTTCTGTGTATTCAACGACGGAGTGTTCAAGGATAGTAAATGAATACATTCCTCAAAGTGAGTACAGCTTCACGATAATAGCTTACCCGCTTCCTGAGATTGGAAATAATTTTCCTGAAGTTTTTGATGCGATAGTTGAGGTGAATACTCTTGATAACGAGGCATATAAGAAGGTTCACCAATATCTTATAGATGAGCTTGACAAGGCGGTCAAGGTTCGAGTGATTGGCAAGGGCGATAATTGTACCGATATGACGGTGATGATGCATGACCTCAAGAATCCTGAAAAAGAGACCAATTTTGAGAACTGTACTGCTGATGTTAATATTCCTGTCGGTGAGGTGTTCACTTCTCCCAAGCTTACGGGAACACATGGTGTACTTAATGTTTCCGAGGTGTATCTTAATGAATTGAAATACAAGAATCTTAAAATTACATTTGAGGATGGTAAGGTTAAGGAATATACATGTGATAACTTTGACACAGAGGAGGAGAATAAAGCATATATCAAAGAAAATGTTCTCTATAACAGAGAAACACTTCCTATTGGTGAATTTGCAATTGGAACGAATACTACAGCTTATGTACTGGCGAATAAGTTTAATATAGTATATATGTTGCCTATTCTTATAGCTGAGAAGATGGGTCCTCATTTTGCGGTGGGGGATACCTGCTACAGCAGGGGAGAGGAACTTAAGTTATATAATCCCGATGGAAAAGAAATTGTTGCAAAAGACAATGAGTGTTCGCTTTTAAGAGATACGGATCCTGACAATGCATATTTTGACTGTCATACTGATATCACAATTCCGTATGATGAGCTTGCCTCAATTATAAGTGTTCGAGCTGACGGAAGAGAGGTTATGATAATTAAAGACGGACGGTTTGTGCTTCCGGGATGCGAGATGTTAAATGAGCCGTTTGGAACTGAAACAGATGAATGCATGGGACGTTCATGAATAAACAAATATATTTTATAATTAGATTAAACATAGAGGAGGAGATTAGCATGGAATTAATTGTACAGTTTTTACTTCTTATTCTGGGTTTCATAATGCTGGTTAAAGGAGCTGATTGGTTTGTGGATGGTGCTGCCGGAATAGCTGAGAAATTCGGAATTCCACAGTTGGTCATAGGTCTTACGATAGTTGCAATGGGAACTTCTGCCCCTGAGGCGGCAGTAAGTATTACAGCAGCGACAAAAGGCAATGCGGATATTACAATTGGAAATGTAGTTGGAAGTAATATTATGAATGTCCTTGTCATATTGGGTATAACATCCGTTATAGTTGCGATTGCAGTTGCAGACTCGACGGTTAAATATGAGATTCCTTATATGCTTTTTGTTTCTATACTTCTTCTTGTGTTTGGCTATACAGGAAATGCCATAAGTTTCATTGAGGGAGTTTTATTGTGGGCAGCATTTATAGTGTATCTTGTTTATCTGTTCATTATGGCGAAGAATAATAAGGAGGAATCGCCTGAGGAAGAAAAGAAAAAGCCGGTATGGTTGTTGATTATACTGGTTGTGATTGGAGTTGTGCTTATAGTTAAAGGCAGTGATGTCGCGGTCGCCGCAGCAACGGCAATTGCAAAGGCAGCACATTTAAGTGAGAGATTTATTGGTCTTACGATTGTGGCATTAGGTACTTCATTACCTGAACTTGTGACTTCTGTTACTGCTGCAAGACGAGGCAAGGCAGATATCGCAATCGGTAATATTGTGGGAAGCAATATGTTCAACATCTTGTTCGTGACAGGTACCACTGCACTTATAACTCCTGTTCCATTTGCTGAAAATTTTATTGTTGACGCAATTATATCAATTGCAGCAGGCGTTTTGTTATGGATATGTGTATTGAAGAACCATAAGCTTAGCCGGGTGGGGGGTATTACAATGCTTGTGGGTTATGTCGGATATTTTACATATCTGATGATTCAATAGTAAGAAGCTGCAAAATGCTGCCTAAACAGTTACTAATATTCAAATATATATTTTTCGTAACCATTGATTACGATAGTATAATCATTATAAATGCTTTCGCGTTTCTGAGCCCAGTTGTAGTTGAGGTGTACATGACCGTGCAGATGGTACTTTGGTTTATATTTTTTAAGTATTGTATTGAATACTTCAAAGCCTTTATGAGGAATATCTTCACCATCATTAAAACCGGCGGAAGGCGAGTGAGTTACCAATATATCAATGCCTTTATGTTTTATGATCTTGAACCGGAGCTTACGAACCCGTGACTTCATTTCTTTTTCAGTATACTGGTACTTCTTCATATTATAGCACATTGAACCGCCCAGTCCTGCGATGCGTATACCCTTATATTCATAGACGGTATCATCAATACAGATGCAGCCCTCGGGCGGTTTTTCGTCATAGATAGCGTCATGGTTTCCGTGTACATAAAGCAGAGGTACGGTTGCCAGGGTGGCGAGAAATGTCAGATATTCCGGTTTCAAATCCCCGCATGAAATAATTAAATCAATACCATCCAACTTACTTTTTTCATAATAGTCCCACAGGTACTTGGATTCTTCATCAGCAAGTACAAGTATTTTCATGATAATCCTCCTTGTGATTTTAGTGGTTTATTTTATCTTAATGTTTATTGGTCAAAATTATTATTGTCGTAAAATATAGTGTTATAACAGAGATGACTGACTTGTGTCGGGATTAGCTGCATCCAAGCCTCTAAGAGTAACAACGGCCTTTGCAGAATCAACAAGCTCATCTATATTAGGAATTGTTCCAACAACGTTGTTACTTAGCCAGTCCATAGTCATAATTTCTTCCGGTTTCAATACATTGTATTGTTCGCAGCGAACAACTCCGCTCTGGTCAGTAAGAGGACCCGTAAACGGATGGAAGTGACCATGTGCAATTGCATTCTTCATAAGTTCTATAAGAGTTGTGGTTTCGGTCGGAAGACTGTTTGAATAGATCACATCGATAACTCCGGCAGAAAGTCCCCACCAGTAGTTTATTGCTTTATCAGGTGTGTCGTCTATCTTCCAGGAACCTTTAAATATACTGTTTATAAGTTCTTCGTAAAGTGCTCCCCAATGATATATGGGAACAGCTATATTCTTCTTCTCGTCATTTTTATCGACATAAAGTCCATACTTACGTTGACCATTCTCGGGTGTTAGTGAGTCTTGAGATGAAATAAATGTGATGCCTTTTTCCTTAAAAAAGTTATCCACATCGAAATCTTTCATTGTACACCACGCAAGATATACTTTGGCACGAGGGTTGACCATTTTTGCACCAATGGCAAATGCATTGATGTTAGCGGCCTCACCGTATATTGGATAATCCGCAACGTAGCCGATTTTGTCGTTGACACACATTGCACCGGCAATCATTCCGGTCAGGAATTTTGCTTCATACATTCTTGTGTAATAAGTTCGTGTGGGAAGAATTCAAGGAGCAATTAAGTATCTTAACATCGGGATAATTTGCGGCAATCTTGACACTTGCTTTAATAAGTTTAGGTGTAGTGGTGAAAATAATCTCATTGCCATCGTTTATGGCTTTTTCCAAAATTTCTTCGGAGTCGTCAGAAACGCCATTTGTAACATACTTATCTGTTTCAATGATCTCGTCGAGATTTTCCTGGATATGCAGGCGACCGAGTTCATGACCATATACCCAGTCTGAGACTGAAGGTGCTTTATCATATATAAATGCGACCTTTTTCTTTTTTGGCGGTATGATCATGTTAAGAACAGTTGTAACCGGATGAGTTTCCTCCGTAGGATTCATCAAGAGTTCAACTGAGTCGTCATCCTGAAGAAGAACGATTTCAGGCCATATTTTATCAAGATTTTTCTTGATATCACCGCTTGTCATATCCTTTGATTCGGTATAAGGATAAAGGGAAAGGTAGTAAAGAAGTGCATCATCACATGTTATGTTGATAAGCTTATATCCTCCCTTATCCCTGTAGGCATTGTAGAAGGCAGTGTGAAAGGATGCAAAATCCATAAGGTCATCCTCGGACCATTTTTCATCCTCTTTCTTGCCTACTGCTTTAATTAGTTTTGGAAAGTTACCAAGTTTTGAAAATTGAATGTAGTTAATTTTTGTAAGATTATAAAAATCCATGTATTCATAATATATCTGAATTTCCGGATCGTCGGTTTTTCTCGGAACCTTTCTGGTTATATCTGCCAGAATTGATGGAGAATCAAAATATTTTAACACACTGACGCGCTTATTACCTTCAACCACATAGTAGCGGTTCATATATTCATATACTTTGACGGCATCGTGTATGCCTTCTTCAATCTGTGCGTCAGCCAGGTGGGACCATTTTGCCGAAAATTCAGAACCGTAATTGAGGAGCGGCATGAAATTGTTGGCAAATGCTCTTGTCCTTCCGGCAGTACTTGTTCCTATTACCTGATGGAGAGGAATGTTACTGATACCAAGTCTTACTTCACATTCTATGTTTGCATGAGGGAGAAGATCATCCAATACGGGCAGGTATGGATATTGTCCCCTGGATGTTGCTGTTTTGTATGCTTTAAGAGCCATCTTCTGGGCTTTCATATAATCATCATATGCCATGGTAAACACCTCATTTCTATTCCGTAATAATATGTATAATAGCATATATATATAAAGGTTGCAAATATTCATATATTTATTATAATGAAAATAACCGGGTTTTTAATAAATGGTAAAATGTTCATTGACGGAAAAAAACATTATGCTACCATTTATTCAAGCTCTTTTGTGTTATCTGTTTTACAGAAACTTTTTAACAAGGTAGTTTTAGTTGATTACATGATTATTATAATTGGGAGGAATTAGTATGACAGCATATCCTACACCTCATATTGCAGCAACACCACAGGACTTTGCAAAGACAGTGCTTATGCCGGGGGATCCGCTCCGGTCAAAGTTTGTTGCGGAAAATTTTCTTGAAGATGCCCACCTGATCAACAATGTCAGGGGAATTCAGGGTTATACCGGAATTTACAAAGGAACCAAAGTCTCCGTTATGGCCAGTGGAATGGGGATTCCATCCATAGGTATCTATAGCTATGAACTTTATAATTTCTTTGATGTGGAGAATATCATTCGTATTGGCTCCGCGGGTTCTCTTAACATGGATGTTCATGTTCGTGATCTTGTATTTGCCATGGGAGCATCGACGAATTCCAATTACGGACGTCAGTTTACTTTACCGGGCACATTTTCTCCGATTGCAGACTATACTCTTTTAAAGACTGCAGTTGCTCAGGCAGAAGCACTAAAGGCTGATTATCATGTGGGAAATGTGCTTTCCTCCGATACTTTCTATGATGCACAGGAGAATGCCAATGATTATTGGATCAAGATGGGGATTCTGTGTATCGAAATGGAAACAGCAGGTTTATATATGAATGCTGCCAAAGCCGGAAAGCGTGCATTGGGGCTTTTCACCATATCCGATCATATCCTGACACACGAAGAGCTTTCCGCGGAGGATCGTCAAAACAGTTTCACGCAAATGATGGAGGTTGCTTTAAATACAGCTGTTGCCATGGATGTGTGAAGTATCTATGATTTTTGATAAGATTTTCTTATTTAGTTATAACAGGAGGAGATATTGTCGTGTCAGGAAGTCATATTGCAATTCCCACTATATTAAAAGTAGGAAAGGGAACATTAAATAATATTGGAGAATATATGAAAGAGAGCGGATTCAGACAGGCAGTCATTTATTTCGGAAACGGTCTGACTGATATGTTCGGATATGGAGTTATGGATTCTTTGAAAAAAGAAGGGGTTAACGTGTTGGAATATCGTGAGATGGATTCTGTTGATATTGATGATATCATTGATATGGCGTTTTCCATTGATGCGAAGGCACAGGTTATCGTGGGAATAGGAGGCGGAAAGGTAATTGATGCTGCCAAATATGCAGCATATCTAAGAAAACTTCCGTTCTTAAGTGTACCGACTTCCTCATCCAGTGATGGATTTTCCAGTGCCAGTGCCTCTTTGATCGTAAACGGAAGAAGAACATCGGTTCCGGCACGTATGGCATATGGAATTATAGTTGACACAGATGTTATCAAAACAGCACCCGTGAAGTTTATCTATTCCGGAATCGGCGATATGGTTGCTAAGATTACAGCATTGTATGATTGGGTGTATGAGGCTCAGACCGGATATACGGAATTGAATGATTTTGCTATGATGATTGCAAAGAAGGCGGTAAATAGTTTTGTACGTACACCGTTTGATACCATTCAGGATGATCTTTTCTTAAAAGAGCTGGTAGATTCTCTTGCGATGAGTGGAATTGCCAATGAGATTGCAGGAGGAAGTTCTCCGACCAGTGGAAGTGAGCACCTAATTTCCCATGCACTTGATAAGATACTGGAGACACCGCAGCTTCATGGAATCCAGGTTGGAATTTCAACGTATCTGATGAGCAGGGTGCAGAATCACCGATATAAGAGAGTGAATAAGATATTTACTGATACGGGATTTTGGGACTATGTTGCAACATTAGAGTTGAGCAGGGAAGACTATGAGAAAGCTATTGATATGGCGCCATCCATAAAACCACACAGGCATACCTATCTCCATGAGGAAAAATACCGGGAACTGGCAAAACAGATTCTTAGAGAAGATGAAGAATTAAAGAAAGTTTTTGGATAAAAAAATGTGGACAGACATGTAATATAATACAAAATTACGTGATTTTATAAAGAGAAAATGGTTGCGAAAAGGTAATATAATAATTATAATATTATATAGAGTAACATTTATTGAGGGAAACGGGGAATGTAGAAAATAATGGCAAAATGCTAAGGCTTAAAGCAAAAGGGGGACATAGTTATGGGGAATATGACTGCGAAGATGAGTAAGGACCAGTTTGGAAGAGCCAATCGTAGTATGTTTGTTATGTGTACTGTGTTGGTAATTGTTGCAATGGGGATTAATATTGTCAATACGGTGTCGAGCGGAGAAGGATGGTCGGCCGGAACAGTAGTTGTTGATGTGGTTATAAGTTTGTTGTGCTATAGTATAACGCTGATGGGGAAGATTAAGAATGTGGATAATCGTTTGGGAGGTATTATGATTTTGTTGGGGGTTTCCCTGCAATATCTGGTTATGGCGATTTTCCATGCTGAACTTAGTTTTTTCCCATTTGGCTTTGTAGTGTTGCTGGGGTGTATAGTTTATCTGGATATCAGAATCTGTCTGGCCGGTAATATAGTTATTGCATTGGCTTATATTGGTACATGCGTGCGTATAACAGCTTCAGGTAATTCACTGCCGGATGAAACGATTCTTTATTTTTTCATGATGCTGGTAGCTTTGGGAACTTCTATGCGGGTAGTTAAATTATTGAGACAGTTTAATGCTGAGAACAATGATAAGCTGGCCGAGCAGGTTGAATTAGAGGAGCAGCTAAGTACAGAGATGAATGAAGTGGCCAATAATATAACTTCTTTATTTGAAACAGCAAAAGATGGTATGGAGGATCTGAAAAAAGCCATTGAGACCAATAACAATGATATGCGCAATATTGCAAAGAGTACAGAGAATACAGTGCAGGCAGTCAATACTCAGGCGGAAAAATGCCATCAGATTCAGAGCAGAACAGAGACGACGGAAAGACAACGGGAAGAGATGGTGGATGTATCGAACGAGACGAAGAATGCGGTTGCAGATGGAGTAAATGCTATTGAAGAATTAAAAAGCAAGGCAAAGACAGTTACTTCAGCAAGTCAGATTACAGAAGAAGCTACAAAAGTGGTATTGGAAAAAGTCGATGCTGTAAAAGATATTGTGGGAAGCATCATATCTATTGCGGGACAGACGAACCTTTTAGCTTTGAATGCTTCCATTGAAGCGGCAAGAGCAGGAGAGGCAGGAAAGGGTTTTGCGGTCGTTGCTTCGGAGATTCAGAAATTATCAGAAGAGACCAATACTTCATCTCATCAGATCACAGAGATTATTGCTGAACTGACAAGAGAAGCGGAAAAAGTGATGGAAAGTATTGACATGACCGTCAAGTCTGTTGATGAGCAGAATGTTATGATTGAATGATTGATGCGGCTGAATCCAACTTTAAATCAATTGACGATAATGTTGCCAATATGATTGATAAGTTCCAAAAGATTGGTGCCGGAATGCAGGTTATAGCCAACTCAACTACAGAGATTAATGATAATGTTGAGAGTTTATCTGCTATTAGTAAAGATGTATCGGCACTTTCTGAAGAGGGTATGGCTGCATCGGATGTTGCAGTTGAGAAGTTTGAGGAATTTGGCGAAATTCTTCAGAATATATATGATCAAGCCGATAAATTGACACAGATGCAGTAAGAGATTGTATGTAATTATTCTCTTACAGGTTATGTTTCTCTATACCCCGATATGAATTATTAATAATAGTTTATGTGGGGGTATTTTTATGGTTTTTACATAATAACAAGCAGGTCTTGACTTAATATGTGCAGCTTGCAAAGCATTAGTATGGATATGAGTTTACAAAAACGGGAAATAAGGTTACAATGTCTGGTGGATAAATCAGTGAATTAATAAGAAGGTTGGTAAGAATTTGAAGAATCTATACATAGCAGAAAAGCCGAGTGTGGCAAGAGAGTTTGCCAAGGCACTTAAGATAAACGGTGGAAGCAGGGACGGATATATTGAGTCGGAAGATTCGATAGTGACATGGTGTGTGGGACATCTGGTTACCATGTCATATCCGGAGGTTTATGATCCGGCACTTAAGAAATGGAGTCTTGATACACTTCCCTTTATGCCGGAGACATACAAGTATGAGGTGATTAATGGTGTATCAAAGCAGTTCAATATTGTTAAGAGACTGCTTAACCGTGAGGATGTGGGATGTATTTATGTATGTACTGACTCGGGACGTGAGGGAGAGTATATATACAGACTTGTAGATCAGATGGCGGAGGTTCCGGATACAAAGGATAAAAGGCGTGTCTGGATCGATTCGCAGACAGAGGAGGAGATTCTAAGAGGTATAAAGGAAGCAAAGAATCTACATGAGTATGATAATCTTTGTTCATCTGCATATTTGAGGGCGAAAGAAGATTACCTTATGGGAATCAATTTTTCAAGACTTTTGACGCTTAAATACAGTTATACTGTCAAAAATTATCTCGGGAAGGATAAATGCGTAATATCAGTAGGTCGGGTGATGACCTGTGTGCTTGGAATGATTGTAAAGAGAGAACGTGAAATCCGGCAGTTTGTTAAGTCGTCATTCTATCGGGTTATTGCCGATATGGAGTTATCCGACGGAACCTTTGAGGCGGAGTGGAAGGCGGTAGAAGGAAGTAAGTATTATAATTCACCGCTTCTCTATAAAGAAAATGGATTTAATAAAGAAGAGGATGCCGGAGCGTTGATCGAATATGTTGCAGATGGTAAGCCTGTATTTATTGAAACAGTGGACAAGGATAACTCTGATAATAAAAAAGCCTATAGCAATGTATCGAATGACAGTGGAGATGCCGGAGACGGTAGTAAGATAAATATGTTGATAGAGAAGGTAGAGAAGAAGAAGGAGAATAAGAATGCTCCGCTTCTTTATAACCTTGCGGAGCTTCAGAATGATTGCTCAAGACTTTTTAAGATAAGTCCGGACCAGACATTACAGATCGTACAGGAATTATATGAGAAGAAGATGGTTACGTATCCAAGGACTGATGCAAGAGTATTGTCTACAGCGGTTAGCAAAGAGATTTATAAGAACATATCGGGACTTAAGAATGTGGGAGCAATGAAAGACTTTGCAGAACATATATTAAGCAGTGGCAGTTATAAGAATATAGCTAAGACCAGATATGTTAATGATAAACAGATAACAGATCATTATGCCATAATTCCTACGGGTCAGGGACTTAATGCCTATGCAGGCCTTAGTGATACCGCTAAGAAGGTATATGAGATAATCGTAAGAAGATTTCTCAGCATTTTCTATCCTCCGGCAGTATATAATAAATTAGCACTGACTCTTGATTGTAAGGGTGAGAAGTTTTTTGCTAATTTTAAGGTGCTGGTGGATCCGGGATATCTGCCAGTTACTGTATATTCCTTCGGAAAGCAGAAAGATGATGAGGATAAGGAGAAGTATTCAAAAGAAATGGTAGAAGCCGCCATGAATCTCAAAAAAGGCATGAATTTGACTGTAGATAAATTTGAGATAAAGGAAGGCGAAACATCACCTCCAAAAAGGTATAGTTCAGGAACACTTATACTTGCAATGGAGAATGCCGGACAGCTTATAGAGGATGAGGAGCTTCGTGCACAGATAAAGGGAAGCGGTATAGGAACATCCGCAACAAGAGCAGAGATTATTAAGAAGCTTGTGGAAAATAAGTATCTTGCTCTTAATAAAAAGACTCAGATAATAACACCCACACAGATGGGGGAGATGATTCATGATGTTGTTGCTTCTTCAATCAGTTCGCTGTTAAATCCTGAGCTTACTGCAAGCTGGGAAAAGGGATTGTCATATGTGGCAGAAGGATCTATAACAGAAGATGAATATATGGAAAAACTTGAAGATTATATACAGAAGAGAACGGATGCCGTTAAAGGACTTAATAACCAGAATCAGCTGAGAGGTTACTTTGATTATGTGGCCCGGTTTTACAAGAAAAGCAAAGGAATGAAAGTTCAAAAGAAATAAATATTTAATCAATATAAATAAGAAAGCAGGTAGAAGATAATGAATGAGATGATTAAGATAAACAATTTGTATACTTTAGAAGAAACATTGGCTAAGCCGTTGTTAGAGAAATATTCATATCCGTGGGAGGTGCTTCCGCATATCGGAGAGTTTATATTAGAACTTATTAATGA
>CAJOLO010000005.1 GCA_905235345.1 uncultured Lachnospiraceae bacterium | reverse complement strand
CATTTTAGATACCGTATATACACTTATGTACTCATTGTAATCTGCAACATAACCAATCCTGCTCTTTACAGAAGGATTATCATACACCGGTTCTCCATCGTATAAAATCTCTCCCTTGTCAGGCTTATATATTCCCGATACACATTTAATAAGTGTCGTCTTACCTGCACTGTTCTCCCCTATAAGACCGTGAATCTCTCCTCTCTCAACAGTGAGATCAATATCCCTTAAAACATTAGTTCTATTATAACCTTTCCATAAATTCTTAATCTCGATCATCCAATCATCTCCTATTATTAATAAATTTAATCATTTATCAACTGCAACCATGCTCTTTATATTCGATATCACATCATTCAACACAAATATCAGAATATAGATCCTTAACCATATCCAAGATTTCTTTCATACCATATCCCATCATCTTAAGCTCCAAAATATGTGAACTACTCATCTGTTTTCTAATCATATTGATCTTATCCTCATCTTGTTTTATCTCTATCTTCGATGCAATAAATGTTCCCTTCCCCCGAATCGTCTCAATAACTCCCTGACGCTCCAATTCCTGATAAGCCTTCGCAACTGTGCCCGGCGTGACCTTAAGATCTAACGCAAGCTTTCTCACAGACGGAATCGCATCTCCCGGACTAAGATATTTCTTCATGACATTATACTTCATCTGCTCAATAATCTGCTCATATATAGGCTTACTGCTCTTATAATCTAACTGTATCATAAAATCTGCTCCTTTCTACTAAATATCTATATAAACATCCAGCGTTACAACTGTATCACTCGCTATAGTACAGTTGTAACACACTTTTTTTACGTTGTCAACACAAATATAATAACAAGTTACAGTTTGGCAGCGTTTATTATCAGCGCTTATCACTATTAATCAGGTTCTATTTTACATTTCTGTAATCTTTCTCTATCATACCATCTCTAATCTCAATAACACGTTCCGCATAGTCAGCTACCTTCCGATCATGTGTAATCAGGATCAGTGTTTTTCCTTCATCATGCATACGTATAAACTGTTCCATTACTTTACATGTATTATCTTCATCCAGAGCTCCTGTTGGTTCATCAGCTAAAATCACAGGACATTCTGTCACCAATGTTCTAGCAAAGGCAACCCTTTGCTTTTGTCCACCTGAAATTTGCGAAGGATATTTATCCAATAATTCACTAATTCCAAGTTGATCGGCCACATCATGAATCTTTTTTTTTCGGTCTTTTTTTCGAATATTTCTTGCAATCAGTGGTGCTTCTATGTTTTCAAAGACACTGTATTCATCCATCAATGCAAAATGCTGAAAAATAAATCCAATATATTTTTTACGAATAAAATCTAATTTTGCAGGTTTACAATCATGTACTGCAACATCCTGTAAATAGTATTCGCCCGAGCTTGCAACATCCATACCGCCTATAATATTGAGTAGGGTTGTTTTTCCGGAACCTGATTCTCCCATGATTGCAACAAATTCTCCCTGCTTTATCTCCATAGATATATCCTGCAACGCTTTTGTTTCATATAAATCACCATTATATATTTTCGTAATCTTATCTAATCTAATCATTTATTCCTTTCCTCCTATCAGTGTTGCAGGATACATTCTACTAAGCTGCTTAATCGGCAGCAGGCTGCTGATCCATATCATAATAACTACTCCAATCAGTAGCCACGGCAACATAAACTGAATTATAGACACATCGAAATGAAACATTTCACTTTCATTAATACTCCAGAATGTATATGATATTAAAAATGCAAAAGATACGCGGATTCCATTTTCTAATATCATCATCCTTCTCATGTCGCTCATGGAATAGCCCAACGCATACATAATACCTATACTTGATTTACGCAGATAAATATTGATCATGGAACTAACAATCGCCACAATCACTGATAGAAGTAACATTAATCCACTCATATAATAGGTGGTCCTATCTTCAAAAAGCTCCTGCTGATTCAATGTTAACTGTTCCGGAATGCTATGAATGGCATATAAATCCAGACCGAGTTCATCCGCAATAGAAAATACTGTTTTTTTAATTTCTTCCGAATCCGCATCTGGCTCTATCACATAACAACATGCATCTACTGCTGACAACCATACATGCTCCTGTTCCAACCGAACATCCTTGTCAATCACCACTTTGTTATCTAATAAAATCTCCAAATCACCCAAGAGCAGCTTATCCTTGATCCATCGGCTTCCCTGCTCCAAAATATCCGTCACAACGTATTCATCTCCTGTATAAGGATCAACAAACGAGTATCCAACGGGATACATATCTTTCAAATTATATCCAACAAGTACTGCATGTTTTAAAGGTGCTTCTTGCTGATTTCGTACCTGGACCGGAAATGTCGGTCTAAGTCTCGGTTGTGGAACCTCAAAATCCACAATATCCCCTTCCATATTCCGCAATTCGCATAACGACAGAAGAGCAGACGATATCTCCAAGGTTTCCTGCGAGCCTCCCATTTCTAACACACCCTCTGCGCAAATTCCGGAACAACGGATTCCATCTACCTTCTCAATCTCTTTTTTGAGCCTGACCAAAGTTTTCGTTTCCTCCTCCGTCGGCATTTTGTATTTATACAAATTCAAAAAGAAAACATCTCCCAAATCCTGTTGAACCAATTCTTTTACAACATGCTCTTGGTAGATAACCATTCCAACCATAATGGTCTGAAATCCAATTACTAAAAACGTAAGGCACATTAAAATTAAGGATAACAGAAACATTGCTTTATGACCCAAAATCTGCCGAAAGGTACTCTGAAACATATATCGAATCTTCATAGTTATACCCCCTTATCCTGTATCGATGAAACAATACTGTCTGTCATAATTTTATAAACCGGATATATCATCAACACAATAAAGGTAATAACCACAAACAAAAGACCAATCACAAGATTACTCCAGTTGCTGTTTCCATATTCAGTTCCTATAAAATGATATACCAACATCTGTCCAATCAACAGCATGGTTCCCACACCAATGATCACTTTCGCCAATTCTCCTGCCAGCATCCCAATAATCTGACTTCTGGAATAACCAACGGCTCTTCGAATAGCAAATTCTTTTTTTCTCTGTACAATCCATAATTCTGTTACCATGATGATCAGAATCAAAGCAAATAAATATAACAGATATGCGTATTGCTGATACTCAACCAACGCAGAATCCACTATATGGATTTTATCAATCTCCCTTGAAAAATTGACAGACTGTACTTTGTCTCCCAATTCTTCTGTCTTTTCATTATAAACGTCCATCAGATCCAATGTATTGCTTCTAAGCGTCACCGTCAGCCCCATTGTCATCGCCCTATGATCAATCTCTTCTTTTACTTTTTCTTCCAAACAATCATAAAATAAAAACCTAACAGCATCCAGACTATTGGACTGCTCTGCTGAAATATAAGCCACAACCCGATATTCTTTTCCGCAAATCCGATAGAAATCTGCATTGTCCCTATGTACTGTTACATTTTTTAAACCTTTGCCCAAAACAATAATAGGTTCCTTCGAAGATATTTGTTTCTGATCCGGAATACTCCCCTCCACAACCTTATACGGAAAAGACTCCGGCATCGACAGATAGACATTCATCAGACATTCGCATTCCAAATCATCGGAAAACAAATCCACATTTGAAATCCAGCTTTCCAAAGATTCGTCCCGAAATACCGGAAGAATATCCTCACCATTTCCATTATAAAATAAATCTACCCTCAGCATTTTCTCCTTTGTCAGCGATTCCTTCAAATCCTCTTCTTCCAAATGTGCTTCATGCCCCATCCTGCCGGCAAATGAAAAGGAAAAATATGCAATGATTACTCCCAATATCATTCCTGTCATCGCCAAGGGATATCGCTGACGTCTTATTATTCTGTGTATTATCTTCATCGCATCTATTCCTTTCAAGCTTCCCATCCTGCAATAATTAAACTTTTAATTTGAATACTAATTATTTATTTTCTCTATATGCCTATTATTAAAGTCATCGACTGAAAAACCATATCTTTCAAAATTCAAACCACCGTCGTATTTTTTCCAAAAACAAGGCAATCCTCCTATGTAACTATCATACAAAAGCTGCCATCTGTACAAACGAATGTCGTCTCTCATATCTACTGTATATTCGCCATTCCCATCTGCAGATTCCAAATATACAACTTCATAGAGCTCATCCGGTTCCATCATATCAAAATCAATATGATAGCTCCCTGTCTTCGTAAACTCCTCTTCATAAACTTTTACAAACTTTTCAAGATGATAAAACTCTTCATCCATCAAATCCAAAGAAATGTCTGTTTCCTTCCCAATATCAAATACAACAATCTTAAACGATCCCTGCTGAATAGTACAATCAATATCGTATGCCAACGTCATCCCTTCCCGCAATATATAAGAGTTCTTACAAGAAGGATTCCATTTACCGTCTATCCAAAAATCTTTGTACCTCATCAAATACTCTTTGTACTCCTCATCTTCTCTGTGTTGTTCCGGTTTATACTCGCTATACCCATTAATCGGAATGATTTCGTGAAACCAACCTTTTTTGTATAAGATAAATGTCACAATAACACAGGTTGCAATTCCAATCACCATTAAGATCCATATATATTTTTTGTATTTTTTCATAATGTTTATTCCTTCCAAAATGCAGTCTCTGTCAAATTTCATCGCAAGTCATTCTTTTATATTAGGCGATTGCATAAAGTCCGATTTTCATCTTATTAGTATAAGGAGTTTCGCAATTATCTAATATCTATGTATACATCCAGTGCAATAATACTGTATCACATGTTGTAATACAGTTGTAACACTCTTTTTTTATACTGTCAATACAAATATAATAAAAAGTTTCTTAAAAGCAATCTTATTTCTATACAAGATTTCACTACAATAACTTTTCCATAAGATTCAGTCATATTAAAGAACATACTTTATAATATTATAAAACCTACACTTGCACATCCTCTTAGCAAATGATACAATATCATTCAGTGCATAAATCCGGACATAGACTGAGTTTCGGACCAATGCGATTTAATTATTTATTTTAGAAGAGAGGTTTAACATATGGACGTTTACGAGAAATCACTGAAATTACATGAAGAATGGGCCGGCAAGATGGATACGGTTCCGAAATGCAGTGTCGAGACAAGAGAAGATTTATCTCTCGCCTACACCCCCGGAGTTGCTGAGCCGTGCAGGAAGATAGCTGATAACCCTGAGGATGTCTACAAATACACTCAGAAAAGCAATACGATTGCTGTTGTATCTGACGGAAGTGCCGTACTTGGTCTCGGAAATATCGGAGCTGCTGCCGCAATGCCTGTTATGGAAGGTAAAGCCGTTCTTTTCAAGTCCTTCGGTAATGTTAATGCAGTTCCTATCTGCCTTGACACACAGGATACCGACGAGATTGTTGAAACCGTTATACGGATAGCACCTGCATTTGGCGGAATTAATTTGGAAGATATATCAGCACCGCGTTGTTTTGAAATCGAGCAAAGATTAAATGATGCGTTAGACATTCCAATCTTCCACGACGACCAGCATGGTACTGCTATCGTTGTGCTTGCAGGTATTATCAATGCACTTCGTATCACAGGTAAGAAGAAAGAGGACTGTCAAATCGTTGTAAATGGTGCAGGATCAGCCGGAGTTGCTATAACTAAGCTTCTTCTGAAATATGGATTCCAACACATCCTTATGTTAAACAGTAAAGGAATCATTCATAAGGATTCCGACAGACTTAACTGGATGCAGAAAGAGATGACCAAAGTAACCAACCTTGAGAATAAAACAGGCGGTCTTGCCGAAGCTATGGTTGGTGCAGACATATTTATCGGTGTATCCGCACCTAATATCGTATCACAGGATATGGTTCGATCAATGAATTCAGACCCTATTCTCTTCGCTCTTGCCAATCCTGTTCCCGAGATACTTCCTGATGAAGCTAAGGCAGCGGGAGCACGAATTGTCGGCACAGGACGTTCAGACTTCCCTAACCAGGTCAACAACGTGGTAGCTTTCCCCGGAATCTTCAGGGGTGCATTAGAGGGTCGGGCTTCCATAATCACAGACGAGATGAAGTTAGCTGCTGCTGTTGCACTCGCTAACCTTGTATCAGATGAGGAATTAAACGAGGACTTCATTATGCCTGAAGCCTTTGACCCAAGAGTAGCTGATGTTGTAAGTGAAGCTGTTAAAGCTCATATAGTAAAATAACATTAATTAAAACGGAGTTGCCATGACGAACGAAGGATTAGTATTATACAAATTAATGGTTTTATATATGTTGGAACGGGTGGATTTCCCGCTTACCGTCTCTCAGATATCCCAGTTCATTCTGGATTTTAATCCATCTGCTTTTTTCGATCTCCAGATTGCATTAAACGAGCTTGTGGATAATGATTTCATAAAACCAAGAACCGAAAGAAATCATACTCTTTATGAAATTACAGAGCAGGGAAAAGAAGCTGTTGAGCTTTTTGAGTTTAAAATTGCAGATTCAATCAAAATGGATATATTAAATTATCTTAGAGACCAGAAGATAGAACTTCGAAACGAATCAGCTATTTCGTCCGATTACTATCCTTCGGGAAAAGAGTACATTGCACAATGCAGTATCAAAGAAAGAAATCAGACTCTTTTAGAAATCAAAATATCTGTCCCAACCCAGGAACAGGCTATACATATATGCGATTCATGGAAAGATAAGAATGAGGAGATTTATCAGTATCTTATTACAGAAATATGGCAGGAGTCCTGATAAGAAATAGGGAATTATATAAAAACACTTGGGAACTACTTTCCCAAGTGTTTTTTCAACTTCTTTGACAATACAAATCACATATTTTCTTCTATGAAATTCCAGATTTCATCTCTGCCTTGTTTTGATACCGCAGAAAAAGGAAATACAAGATCATCTTTATCCATACCGAGTGTTTTCTTTATTATGCTGACATTCTTCTGTATCTGTGACCTTTTTATCTTATCAAGCTTTGTAGCAATTACCACAGGTGAAAAACCACTTTGAATTATCCAATCATACATCATCTTATCATTTTCTGATGGTTCATGCCTAATATCAACAAGAAGAAATACAAGAATAAGTTTCTCTGAATTATTGAGATATCTCTCTATCATTTTTCCCCATTTTTCCCGTTCCTTCATTGAAACCTTAGCATATCCGTAACCCGGCAGATCTACAAAATAAAAAGCATCATTGATATTATAAAAATTAATAGTCTGTGTCTTTCCGGGTGTTCCTGATGTTCTTGCCAATGACTTACGATTAAGCAATCCGTTGATAAGTGATGATTTTCCAACATTTGATTTTCCGGCAAAAGCAATTTCTAATTTATTATTTTTAGGAAGCGTACTTGTCACACCACACACAGTCTCTAACTGTGCACTTTTTATTACCATATCTGTTCCTCCATAAAGCTTTAATAATTACATAAACTATTTATCAAAAATACTATCGAACTATCTTATAACACACAATCTAATCAATTTTTTAGTACAAAAGTTCTCTTAATAATACCTTTCTCTACAACCTCTTCAATCCTGTTAACATATATTATATCGAGTCCGTCTGTAATCTCACTCTCTATCTCTGATATGTTTCTCTTATTCTTTTCCGGTACAATCACCTTGGTTATCCCGGCATTTTTAGCTGCGAGAAGCTTTTCCTTAAGACCACCAACAGGAAGTATATTACCTTTAAGTGTAATCTCTCCGGTCATTGCAAGATTGCCATCAACCTGTCTGTTAAGCAAGGCTGAATACATAGCAAGCGCCATTGTTATTCCGGCAGACGGGCCGTCCTTAGGTGTAGCTCCCTCCGGCACATGAACATGAACAATATGCTGTTCAAAATAATCCTCCGGAAGCTTCTTGATTTCCGGAAGATTTCTGACACAGGAAAGTGCTATCTGTGCCGATTCCTTCATGACATCGCCAAGATTACCGGTTAGATTAAGTGATCCCTTTCCATCCAGAATATTAACCTCAACCTGAAGTGTATCACCTCCTACTCTTGTCCATGCAAGTCCGTTGACAATACCTACCTTTGACCTGAGATCATTTTCATCAAAGCTATATTTCCATGTTCCAAGGAGATCAGGCAGCTTCTTAGGTGTTACATTTAACGACTTAAAATCACCCGATAGTATTCCCCTTGCAGATTTCTGCATCAAAGTTTCCAGAAGCTGTTCAAGTCTTCGTACACCTGCCTCCTTTGTATAGTGCCTGATAAGTTCATATATCGCTTCATCTGATATCTTGAATTGGCTGCGTTTCAATCCATTCTTTTTAAGCTGCTTGGGAAGAAGATATAGCCTTCCTATATGAAATTTCTCATTTTCAGTATAGCTGTTTACCTCGATTATCTCCATGCGGTCTCTTAACGCAACGGGAATTTCCGATACATCATTGGCAGTTGCTATAAATAACACATGGGAAAGATCAACCGGAACCTCATAGTAATGGTCGGTAAAATACATATTCTGCTCTCCGTCCAACACTTCAAGAAGAGCAGATGCAACCGCTCCCTTATAATCACTGCCAGTCTTATCTATCTCATCTAAAAGAATAAGCGGGTTATTAACACCTGTCTTGGTTATGGCTGTAACTATACGACCAGGCATAGCACCTATATATGTCTTTCTGTGTCCTCTAATCTCCGCCTCGTCCCGGACTCCGCCTAACGCTATCCTTGCATATTGCTTATTAAGAGCATCAGCAATAGAATGTGCTATCGAAGTTTTTCCCGTTCCCGGTGGACCCACAAGACATAGTATCGGAGCATCTTTTCTGTTATTCAACAATCTGACTGCCATATAATCTATTATACGTTCTTTAACCTTTAAAAGACCATAGTGGTCCTTATCAAGTTTATCAATAATCTTATTAAGATCATTGTTTTCTTTACTTTCCTTATTCCACGGATATTCCAGAAGTGTTTCAATATAGTTTCTTAAAACAGCACTTTCAGATGAAGAATATGAAAGATTGGAAAATCTCTTAATCTCGCGTTCAAGTTTTTCTCTTACCTCATCGGGTGGATTTACTTTATTAAGCATTTCCAGATATCCGGCACCTTCATCCTCTGTATCCACATCCCCAAGCTCCTTATGTATGAGCTTAAGTTGTTCTCTAAGAACATATTCTCTTTGATTTTTACTTACGCAATCTTTTAGCTTATCTCCGATTTCCTGACGTATTTCTGCTACATCTACCTCATTTAATAAAAAGCTGATAAGTTTCTCCGCTCTGTCGATAAGCTTCTCTGTCTCTAAAATCTCTTGTTTACTTTTGAAATTAATTATGGATGTACTAGCGGTGAGATCAACAATATACTTAAGTCTTTCCGTTCTCAATAAAGTATCGGATACACCATCCTCAGAAAATAGTTTCAGATCATCCGAACGTTTAATAATATCTTTGATAATTCTAAGCCTGGCTTCTTGTTCTACAATAGGAACCTCCGGCTCATCCTCTATTATCTCCTCAGATATCACTCTGTAAAACTTACCTGACTTTTTGAGATCAAGAATACGTGCACGACACTTTACTTCAAGTAATATCCTGATAACATTCCCCGGAAGCTTCATATATTGTTTGACAGCAGCAAGTGTTCCGACAGAATACAGATCCGACATTGTAATATCTGTAGTTATCGGATCCGTCTTAGCCGCAACAACAAAAAGATCAGTATTTTCATGCATTGCAGCATTAATACCCATTATAGAACCACTTTGCCTAATATCAAGATGTAAGCTGGTCTCGGGCATAAGGACCATGTCTCTCATGACAAGAAGAGGAATCCAGTTTTCATTAGTATCCATTATTATTAACTCCTATATACAACTTATGTTTCAATAAAGAATAACTCTGTGCACATTACATAGTTATTACTATATATATGCACAGAGCTGATAATTAATAAAGAAAAACAATAATATTATGTTTTATATAATTATGCTATCTCACCGTTATTTTTTTTAGTATATCGTTTTGAAAAGTTCTTACGAGCTCTTGGCACATCAGAATATATAATCTCCGGTTCACCCGTTCCCTCAACTGTTTCCTTTGTGATTATACATTTTGAAATAGTTTCATCGGAAGGTATCTCATACATCAGATCATTGACACTCTTCTCAATAATTGATCGAAGTCCTCTCGCTCCTGTCTTTCTCTCCATTGTCTCTTTTGCAATAGCTCTAAGAGCTTCCTCTTCAAATTCCAGTTCAACACCATCTAACTCGAATAATTTCTTGTATTGCTTACATATAGCACTCTTAGGTTCCGTCAGAATACGCATAAGTGCATCTTCATCGAGAAGATCAAGTGTTACGGTAACAGGAACACGACCTATAAATTCAGGAATAAGACCGTATTTAACATAATCAGAAGGAGTAACCTGCTTCAAAATCTCGCCTACATTCTCCTCCATCTTATCTGCAAGCTCTGCACCGAAACCAATTGATTTCTTTCCAACACGGTTTTCTATAACCTTCTCAAGTCCGTCAAATGCACCACCACAGATAAATAATATATTGCTGGTATCAATCTGAATAAATTCCTGGTGCGGATGCTTACGACCTCCCTGAGGTGGAACAGATGCAACAGTACCTTCTATTATCTTAAGAAGAGCCTGCTGAACGCCTTCACCTGAAACATCTCTTGTTATTGATACGTTCTCGGATTTTTTAGTAATCTTATCAATCTCATCAATATATATGATTCCGTGCTGTGCACGTTCAATATCATAGTCAGCAGCCTGAATGATCTTCAAAAGAATGTTTTCAACATCCTCTCCCACATAACCTGCCTCAGTAAGAGCTGTAGCATCTGCAATTGCAAAAGGAACATTCAACAACTTAGCAAGTGTCTGTGCAAGATAAGTCTTACCTGAACCTGTAGGTCCAACCATTATAATATTACTCTTTTGAAGCTCGACATCAAAATCCTTGTCTGACAAGATTCTCTTGTAATGGTTATATACTGCTACAGAAAGAACCTTCTTTGCATCCTCCTGACCAATTACATACTGGTCAAGAAAATCTTTTATCTCCTTTGGTTTCAAAAGATTGATTTCTGTTGAGTCATCATAATCTTCAAGTTCATCCTCAATAATTTCAGAACACACCTCAATACATTCATCACAGATATACACATTCTGACCGGCGATTAATTTTCTAACCTGATCCTGTGTTTTATTACAGAACGAACACCTAAGCGGTCTTCTGTCATCTCCACGAATAGCCATTAATACACCTCTACTTCTTTTTCAATAGTGAATATATGTTATATATATTCATCACCCATATATTATTAATAATTACTATAATACAGTTCCAAAAGCTTTTTCTTATTCCGATAAAATCTTACAGATCCTTACTTAAAAGCTCCTCACGATTCTCAATTACTACATCAATGAGACCATATTCCTTTGCCTCATCTGCAGAAAGCCAATTATCACGATCCGTATCCTTCTCAATTATCTCGATTGGCTTACCTGTCTCTTTTGCCAAAATCTCATTCAATTGTTTCTTCTTACGCAGAATATGCTCTGTAGCAATCTTCATATCACTTGCCTGACTGCCACTCGGCATACCACCCATAGGCTGATGAATCATTATCTCAGCATTAGGAAGTGCCATACGCTTACCCGGAGCACCGCCTGCAAGAAGGAATGCTCCCATGCTTGCCGCCATACCAAGACATATAGTAGATACATCACATTTGATATAATTCATTGTATCAAATATAGCAAAACCTGCCGAGATAGATCCTCCCGGACTATTAATATAAAAATGAATATCTTTCTTAGGATCCTCAGATTCAAGGAAAAGAAGCTGTGCAACCACAAGACTCGCAGTTGTATCATTAACCTCTTCACCCAAGAAAATAATACGTTCTTTAAGTAACCTTGAATAAATATCATAAGAACGTTCACCACGACTGGTCTGTTCAATGACATAAGGAACTAAACTCATGCTTATATCCTCCTGTTTTAATTTTATTTTTCAATAGCAGCATCTCTAACAAGATCAACAGCCTTCTGTACAGCAATATCAAGCTTGATTGATTTTTTCTCATCTTCACCTATAAGCTCTTTTAACTTATCAGCCTCCATCTGATAAGCTTCTGCCATCTTGTCAAGCTCTTCGTTAAGGTCATCTTCGCTAACCTCGATATTTTCTGCTTTGGCAACTGCCTCTAATACAAGACGTGATTTGATACGTCTTAAAGCCTCAGGTTCTGCCGTCTCCATAAACTTCTCTTTAGTCATACCTGAAAATTGGAAATACTGATCAATGGAAAGTCCCTGATAGCTTAACTGCTGAGCAAATTCGTTAAGCATCTGCTCTTTCTGAGTATTGATCATAGGTTCAGGAATATCCATCTCGGCATTCTCTATAATCTTATCAACAACAAGGCTTTCCTTCTCGTTCTTTGCATCTTTCTCCTTCTTAACCTTGAGTGTTGCCTTCAAATCATCCTTGTATTCATCTAAAGTATCAAATTCCGAAACGTCAGAAGCAAAATCATCATCTAATTCCGGAAGCTGTGTCTCTTTAATACCATTCAACTTACACTTGAATAAAGCAGGCTTTCCGGCAAGCTCTTCAGCCTGATAATCCTCAGGAAATGTAACATTCACATCAAATTCATCACCGATACTCTTTCCTACAATCTGATCCTCGAAAGTATCTATGAATGAATGAGAGCCAAGCTTTAACTGGTAATTCTCTCCTTTTCCGCCTTCAAATGCAACTCCGTCAATAAAGCCCTCAAAGTCAAGTGTAACTTCATCATCAAGCTTAGCCGGTCTGTCTTCTACAGGAATGCTTCTTGCATTCTGCTTCTGTTCATTAAGAAGTGCAGCCTCGATATCCTCGTCAGTCACTTCAGTATCAATCTTTTCAATCTCAATACCCTTATAATCTCCGAGTGTAACTTCAGGCTTAACTGCAACTGTTGCAGTGTATATAAACTCTTTACCTTTTTCCATCTGAACAACATCTATCTCTGCACGTGAAACAATATCCAAACCGCTTTCTTCCATAGCATCTCCATATGTCTTATCGATACATGAATTAGCAGCATCCTCATAGAACAATTCCGGACCATAAGCCTTCTCCAAATAGTTCTGAGGAACCTTTCCCTTTCGGAATCCGGGAACCGAAAAACTGCTCTTACGTTTATTATAAGAAGTCTTCATTCCCTCAATAAAATCCTCAGCAGGTACCGTAATGGTAAGCTTTGCCATATTTTTCTCTAGATTTTCCACTGTTAAACTCATCTTTAACAATTCCTCCTTAAAAATATATCTTTGTATTTTTATAAATCATAATGCATATACAAACTTTCAGTCTGCACAATTCAGTACATTATAGCATGCTGTAACCATATATGTAAAGTTTTTTTTAAGTTAAAATTTAAAACAAAAGGCCGTAACATGTTTTATAACAAATTACGACCTTTTCCATAAACACATATTTCCAAACGGCTTAATGTTTATGACATTTTGTTCAGAATTAAATTAGCGTTCTGTAATATACTACCCATTGATTAAATCAACAAATAATAGCTTACTTACCGGCAATCTGATTCATCTGAGCCTCTACAAGCTTCTTAGTCATCTGTCCACCAACAGAACCCGTCTCACGTGAAGTAAGATCACCATTGTATCCGTTCTTTAAAGAAACACCTACTTCTGATGCACACTCCATTTTGAATCTGTTCATTGCGTCTGACTTCTTACTAGAATTGTTTGACATAACAGTTCCCTCCAAATCTATTTTTATATTTAAGACACTCTCATGTCTTGAAAATAGTATTTGCAGGGAACTTAAATATATTAAGGAAATTAATTCCATGATATATTATTTTAAATCATTATTCATCCATATTCTTTAATTTTCTTCGCAAAACCAACACTCCACATACTGATATCATCCCTAATACCAATATTAAAACAATCGGAGTTTCATCACCTGTCTTAGCAGAACCTGAACTTGTAAGCGAACCGACAGAAGTCGAATTAGATGCTTTCGGTTTACTGGTCTTTTTCTTTATCTTTTTAACTTCATCATCATCCTCGTCATCCTCATCATCGTATGCACTTTCAGGGACAGGCTGATATACTGTTTCCTGATGACCTGATACAGTTGAAACGGTCTGTCCAACAGTAGTAACATTACTCTGCTCTGTAGTAGTTTTTTCTGGCATCGGCTTCTCGGTAGTAGCAGGCTCAGATATCGGCTCCACAGTTTCTGTTGACTCTGTAGGTGTTTGCTCAGTCGTAACAGATTTATCCTCAATACTATATAATACAGCATAAGTTGAAAACTGATCTGTTGTTATAGTATATGTGGCCGGATTACTGTCCTGATCTGTAAGCGATGCACCTATAAAGTTCTCTCCGTCATTATGAATTCTTACAACCTCAAGACCGGACTTACCTGCCAATTCTCCAAGAGGTATTGTAACAGATATATGCGCCGGATTTGCCAGATTGGTTACACGTTTTCTGTCAACAGCTCCATCCGCACCTGTAACAATCTTATAAAGCGAGAGATCAAGATATGCTCCAACAACCTTATCATTATCAGTAACCGCATACATCGCAGAAATTTCATCAGCAGATACAGCGGATACTGTCATCAATGTAGCATATAACTTAAATTCAACAGTTCCACCCGCATCAATAAGTTCACTGTCATCCGTTGTAAAGTTGACTGAATCATTAAGGAAAATAGTGTCCATATCATCAACAGAAATTCCCGGAGTACTCTCAGTTGTTAAGGCCACAGATGTATTCTTACCCGAAAGAACAATGTCCAGATACTGTGTAGGATATACAATCATTCCGTCCTCTATCAGAACTCTTACAGTTTTGGAATATGTACCATCTGTAGCAATAATATTATAATTGCCATTAGGAACATTGTTAAATGAAAATTCATTGCCGGCTTCAATATCTTCAGCCATTAAGCAAACATTACCTTCAAATAAACCAACTGTTATATCACCGCTCCTTTCCGAAGAATATCTTGCAGTACCATTCACAGATATACCGCTCTGATCAGTAGATAATGTCTTAAAATATCCCTCATACTCTAACACTTCATTAGCATCGGATGTAGCTATAACCTTAAACACATAAGCTGTAGCAGGCTCAAGTTCAGAAAGAGCCGTCGATACTGCTGCATTACCTGTTGTCGGATCGATATTAACAATCGTCTCTGCCTCTTTATATTCATCGTCAGAATATTTCCTGTAGGAAATTGCTGCTGATGTAATATCAAATGTCCCTTTAATCACATTAGCTGCTATCGTAGCACTGTTATCAGTAATATTGGTAACCGATTTAATCTTAAGACTCATAGGAGAAAATGCAGCCTCATCAGATATATTACCGGCATTATCCGTAGCCTTAATAGAATAATTACCTGTTTCATTAATTTCAAAAGATCCTACAACACCATCTGAAGTCTCTTCCTTTGTAATATCTGCAAGAATGCCATTATGCTCAACAGATATAGAATCAACATTTACACCACTGATATTATCTGTTACGATAAAGTTGACAATTACTGAAGATTCCGCTCCTTTTTCTGTACTTATTGATATATCGGGAGCAGTTCTGTCAACTTTAACAACTTCTACATGATTATTATAATCGTCACATTCAACACCGGATAAACTATTTACCCATGCTTTAATATTGAAAACGCCCTCGTCAATAACAGGTACATCAATCGACTCACCAGTTATATCAGTATCATTATATCCTGTCTCTCCTTCTTTCCACATACGATACTTAGCCGTCACCGGTGTATCATCCGATGTAAATTTATCAACTTCTATTGTTACATTTGGTTTAGCATCTTTCGAATTATACCAACCGTTTTCACCGCTAGGTTCTGCTGGAGAAATTATTATTGTAGGACATTCCGGTTTAACCGTGGAAATTTTTTCAATATTTTTATTCCATTCAGTGATATTTCCTGCTTTATCCGAAACAATAACCGAATATGTACCTTTAGTAGTTGCATTGAATGATGCGGTATAATTACCATCAACATCCGGTTTACCTAAATTACAATCAATTGTATTACCATCAGCATCCGTAACCTTGGCATAATCAACACCACTTAAATCATCCGATGTAGTAAATATAATCGTAGTTTGATCAGTCCATACTTTATCATCGTATTTAACGGTAAGATTAGGTTCAACATCATCAAGCTTAAATGTAACTGAATTAGTATTAACTTCATTACCCGCATTATCTCTTACTGTAGCATATACTGTGACAATCTCAGAATCCACGCCTGAAATATCTTTTGAGTATGTTCCTGACACAACTTTTTGAGTATCATGAATATTAACAGTATCCTCAGTATTATTAATATGCCATGTTATACTTTCAAGACCTGATACAGCATCAGAAATTGAAACATTAGCCTGACAATGATTATAATATGCCATCTTATCAGCCGGAACATTTGATTGATCTGAAACAATAATATTTTTGGATTGTCCCGAATAAATTATAAGTGTGTTAACCTCAGGAGCACCTTTTTCAATACTCCATTCATACATATTATTATTACTATTCTTAGGACGTAATATTGTTTCACCACTCTTAACTCCTGCAGTGTCAGTCGCATAACATGTTATTATTCCCTTTGTATTATCAGCGTCATTGATTGCAGACCGCAATATCTTAATAGTTGCTATACCTGTATCTTTATTAAATAAAACAGTATTAGAATCAGATGACTGTCCAAATAATCCATAATGCAGTTCGGCAACATCTGATGTATCATCCTTATATTGTATATGAAGTGTAATCTCAGAGTTAATATATGTTCCGAAGTCCAATACACTACCTTGTCCCGGGAAATATAGTCCCGGAGCTAATGCATAATCATATGGAGAATCATCTATCATAACCTCTTCAATTGTATATCCTACAAAAGATGGTGCGGTTACATCATAATATACCTTAATTGGAGCTTTAGCTGTAATGGCACCGGTATTCTCATCATGAAGTTGAATCATAAGCTCAGAATCCCTTGTGTCACCCTCCACTAATTTACCACTCTTATCCGGAATATTACTTCCCTTTCTATATAACCAAACATCAGTATAGCCACTATTACCAAGAGCAATTAAAGATACAGAATCACCCACATGCCAATCTGTTGAGTTTAGACCATCATTATAAGCATACTTTCCATCAGGAGATTCTTGTTTTACATCAAATGTTCCCTCTAAACTATAGCTCACATCATAATTGGTATTATCTGCCGCATTTCCTACAACCGTGTACTTTCCGGGAACACTAACATCTGTACGAGTTGATGAAAGTTCTATCTTAAGATCATCTATTGAATCTCCATCCAATAAACCAAAAGAAACATTCGATTTATCTACATCTTCCTCAACCTTATATTCAGGATCTGCCTCTCCGGTTCGAACATAACCTAATTTCACATCATAATCAGATAAAACAGCTGATGTTTTAACCCATACAGGTCTTTTCTGAATAGAACCATCAACAGAATTTGAATTTAATACATAGTTTTTTGCCTTACTGCCATCATCATCTCCATCCACTTTAATCTCAGTGCCTTCAAGGATAATAGATGTTGCCTCAAATACATTAGCCGAATTATAATGTGCACCAGTATATGTAACCGTAACACCTTCAGCATCCGTAGAGAGAACTGTATTAATAAGCTTAGCAGAATCATTGCCATCATATGGCTTTATATTAGATTTATCCGTAATTGGATTAATAGTTACAGACCGCTGGTCTATTGTTAAATTAATAGTAAATTCCTGCGAGGGGATATCATCATCGGTATCCGGTGTACCATTATTATCCGTAACCTGAAATTTGACCTGTATAGGTGTGGCTCCCGTAGTCTTAGTCGGACCTTCCTCTCCGGTAGTAAATAGTATTCCGCTTTTATCAACACTAACTGTTATTCCATACTCAGCAATTGATGCTTCATTACTTGAAGTAATTGCATACGTGAAATTAGTACTGGAGGTTGTCGCAGAAGACTTATCATATTTAACCTGTACAACTTCTGTATGATTCTTTTCCTGTAGATAATGAAACTCTACACTATCCCTTATAGGAACAATTCCTGCATATTCATATTTGGGATAAATTACTGTTGTTGAAGCATTGTCAAATAAATACTTCTGAAGTGATTGAGTCTCTGAAAACTGAGCATTTTTAATAGATATTCCCGGTGTTATTTCAGGCGAACCATCTCCTAATCCGATAGACCAACATTTATAATTCCATCCTTCCGGCTCCTCAGCGGTACCTGCCAAATCAATAATTTTACTTGTAGAATCAGTTCCGTACTGAGCAGATCTTGTTACAGTATCGGAATCACTCGATCTTTTTAATGCATAAGTAATATCATAAGTCTTACCTGTCCATCCCAATGTTACAAGCTTTTCAGCTTTCGTTCCTGTAAATGTTATTACAGCCGTTCCTGTTTCTGAATTAAAATCAGCAGAACCCTCACTCACACTCGGAGTCTTGGGATCGTAACCATGTCTTGAAAGATTGTCAAGAGTAATTGTACCCTTGCCATCATTGATATCCACATAACAGCTTGTATCACTTGTATTAGATGCACCTGTACCAAATGAAAATGAAGCAGGATCATCTCCATCATCATTCTTGAGAATGGTAACTCTGTATTTTGCCAAATTTCTCTTAGCATACAAATGTATCTGCAACTCCTGTGACCTTGCAGTCAAATTCGCTAATTCAGCCTCTGTATAGTATGAAGTATAAGTTTTATCTTTGTACCAGTGATCTTCATATGTATAGCACCCATTACCATTATAAGTCAATCCTGTTTTATATGTATTCAAAACTGATGATGCTTTCTCTGAAACATCATATGAATATAGCGCGGTTGTCGAATCATAACTTATAGATGTAATCGTATCAGTTGTATCTGCAAAACTTGAATTATCATCATTGGTTGGATACCAGTAACAAACCGTTATTTCCTTAGAACCCTCTGCGTCAAGTTTAGAATCTATCTCTTCCTCATCTATGATATCATCATCTTCGACTTCTGTTTCTTCAGATGAAGAACCATCATTGTCAACCTGATTTCCCGAAATCGCATAATCATCCCCTGATGTCTGATTATCTGTATTTCCTTCATTCATATTCTCGTCTTCAACTTCAGAAATCTCATTATCTGATAAAATTTCAGAAACTTCGGTTATATCTTTCCTGCTCTCTGATTTATTAACACCCCCGGAAGCCTCCCCCGCCAGATCTTTATTCTCATCTTCCTTCTCATCTGTAATCTCCTGATTCATAACTTCCTGCTGAATTTCCTGCTGTACAAGTATCGTCTCCTCATCATCAATTTCTTCTGTTGCAGATGATGTCAGAAAATAAGATTGGGATACCAACATCACCATGACCATAATAACAGCAACGATACGCTTGCCGGCACCGGTACTCCACGAAAACATATTACTCACAGCACTGATTATTACAACCAATGCTAATACCGGATAAGTTAAAATCTTGTGTTTTTTAGCTACCTTCAATAATTTCTGAATAAGTCTGTTCTTTGTATTCATATCCCAATCACCTCTTAAAAATTATAGTAGACATTTTATCTTTGTAAACAAATCAAAATCTTATCTTTATAATCCGATTATTATATAAAATTGCTAAAGAATATAGTCCTCTATTATGATTTATCGGCATATATATCAATATTCTTAATATCGTTTCTATATTTTTATAAATACATTCTTATTAATTAAAATCTCCTTATTCTTAATATAAATAAAACAGCTAAACAATGTTTACATCCACAACACCAACAATAATATTAGTAATTATAACATATATTAATTAAAAACAAAAGGGTTTTATTGTCATTTTCACTAATTATAATATATCTCATTTATAAAAACACAATATATTGTATATTTATTTCAAAGGCTTGGAATACAACCAAATGATTAACATGTTATTAAAATGAATTTATAATACTTGACCAAAAACCTATGAAATGGTACTATATGGTACATAATGCTAACGTGAACAATCCTATCAGTTCACAATATATTAAAGAAAATCCA
>CAJOLO010000004.1 GCA_905235345.1 uncultured Lachnospiraceae bacterium | reverse complement strand
CTTATTGCAATGCGATCATCTGTTGCCAGGCTTAATGATAATGTTACAGTTACATTAAGGTTATATTCATATGTGGGATTTTTTGCAATAATAATAGGATGTATAGCAATGTTTATAGCAAGCAGCTTCTATGTAAAGCCTATTCATGAGATGGCTATAGCGGCTCAAAAGATGTCACAGCTGGATTTTGATACAAGAGTTGACACAAAGCATAAAGATGAGATTGGTGAACTTGGTAAAAGTATTAATTCAATGTCAAGGGAATTGGAGAACACAATTTCTGAACTTAAAACTGCCAATATCAAGTTGTCTAAGGATATCGAAGAGAAGAATCAGATAGATGAGATGAGAAAGGAATTTCTTTCTCATGTTTCCCATGAATTAAAAACACCAATTGCATTGATACAGGGATATGCTGAGGGACTGAAAGAAAATATATCTGACGATCCTGAAAGTAGAGAATTCTATTGTGAAGTTATTATGGATGAAGCTGACAGAATGAACGCAATGGTCAAAAAATTGATGGCTCTAAATGAACTTGAATTTGGAACGGATAAGATTAATATGGAACGTTTTGATCTTGTGGAATTGATGAATAATATCAATAATTCGTCTAATATTTTAATCAAGCAGAATGAGCAGCAATTAATATTCCCATATAATAATCCTTTGTTTGTATGGGGAGATGAGTTTATGATAGAAGAGGTTTATTCTAATTATCTTACTAATGCAATTCATTATTCACCTAACGGAGGTATAATAAGAGTTTCCATAGAAGATAAGGGAGATATTCTCCGTGTTAATGTATTCAATGAAGGTAGTCATATTCCTGAAGATGAACTTTCAAAGATATGGATTAAATTCTATAAAGTTGATAAGGCAAGAACTCGTGAGTATGGAGGAAGCGGTATTGGTCTGTCGATTGTGGCAGCAACTATGAAACTTCATGGCAGAGATTATGGTGCTTATAATAAGGATGATGGCGTGGTATTTTATTTTGAACTTGAGACAGTAAACCACAATACGAAAATATCGTGAACAATATATTGTATCTACACATTTTCGAAAAATGTTGAAGAATGTGTGATTTCATGTTAAAATGGTATTGTTATATTTAAATAATATTATTATATAATTAATTATATGAATAGAGGGAATATTATGTCAAAGAAATATATATCTTTGATCACGTTATTCATAATATGTATAAGTCTTACCGGATGTGCCGATGTCATTGAGCTTACTGATTCCGAGACTGTTCTTATCGCCGAATATGCGGCTGATCTCTTGCTGAAGTATGATAATCATCATGCCGATCGACTTGAGGAAGGAGAGAAGATTGAACAGGAGATGATCGACGAGAACGCCGTAGATGATATTAATGGTGATGTAACGTCATCTGTCGGAGCTACAACGGAGGATTTATCTGTGGAACAGAGTATGGATACATCTGAAGATGACAATGGACATAAGTTAAACAGTCAGATAGATGATAACGGCTTAACAGATACCGGTACTGTTTCGGAATCGGGTGAATATGATATTGCCAGAGTGATTGGTTTGGATGGGGTTTCAATTACTTATAAGGATTATATCATCACAGATCATTATCCCGCAACAGATGCTGATGGAGAGTTTATTTATTTAGATGCTTCAGAAGGTTATCAGCTTTTGGTACTTCGATTTAATGTCGCTGATATTTCTGAAGATGGTGTAAGTTTCTCATTGCTTGATGAGAATGTGGATTACAAGATTGTATGTAATAATAAGAATGCAGCTAATCCAATGCTTACAATACTTATGAATGATCTTGGCACAATGGAGGCGGTTCTTTCTCCCGGTGAGGCACAAGAGGGAGTTTTGGTTTTTCAGATATCTGATAATATGAAGGACAAGCTAGACTCTATGGTTCTTAAAGTACAATATAATGATTCGGAGAATGTAATTAATATCTTATAATGAATATAGCTTTTTAGATGTTCCTTTTGATAATTATATTAATATAATCTATTTTTTCTTATAATAATTAAGGAATATAATGTTAAGGGGGTATGTATTTATGGATACTAATATCTTGTTGGAGAGTGGGACGAATGAATTAGAAGTATTGGAATTTACCATTTGTGGTAATCATTATGGCATTAATGTTGCTAAAGTAAGAGAGATTCTTACTATGACAGACATTACACCTATTCCTAATTCTCATCCATGCATTGAGGGTATTTTTATGCCGCGTGATACAATCATCACGGTAATTAACCTTGTAAGAGCTTTGGGATTTGAAGAGGTTGATGGGCAGAAGGGGAAGATGCTTATAATCACCAATTTCAATAATCTTAATATTGCTTTTGAGGTTGATCAGGTTCTCGGGATTCATCGTGTATCCTGGCAGGATATTGTTAAGCCGGATAATACTGTTAATGCTCCGGGAGCCGGAATTGCAACAGGGATAATTAAGAAACTTGAGAATCTTATTATTGTATTGGATTTTGAACGGATTGTTGAAGAGATTTGCCCTGAAACAAGTCTTAAGATTTCTCAGATTGAACAGCTTGGAGAGAGAGATCGTAACAATGCTCCTATTGTGTTTGCTGAAGATTCACCTATGCTTTCTAAATTGGTTAAAGATGCACTTAATACAGCAGGTTACACCAATATACATTCTTTTACCAACGGCGAGGAGGCTTGGGAAAAGCTTCAACAACTTAAAAAGAATAATGGTGTTGGTTACGGAGTAAAATGTGTTATTACAGATATTGAAATGCCTCAGATGGATGGTCATAGGCTTATACGTCTGATTCGCAGTGATGAAGCGTTAGAACATCTGCCTGTTATTATTTTTTCTTCGCTTATCAATGATGATATGAAGAGAAAGGGAGTAAAGTTAGGCGCAGATGCTCAGATTTCGAAACCTGAGATCGGACAATTGGTTGGAGTGATTGATGATCTTATTGTTAACGGAAGGAAACCATTAGAGGAAGAGATTTAAGACTATTAAAGAAAAACTAACAGGGAGCAGATATACCGCTCCCTGTTAGTTTTTAGATATCTGAATAGGAATCTTAACAAAAACACAAACTATTGATGAATTAATCTAAATAAAACTCACCTTTTTCATCATCGTTGAATACACAATATACTGTATTCTCTTCAGGTTTAACATACAATTGCAAAGATGACAGTTCAGATACTTTTTTGCCTTTATCTGTCCATATCTTCTTTGCTTTTGCTACTAAATCTTTTTCATCTAACTGTTTTTCCTGATACTCAATATACAAAGTAGATTTCATAATTATATCCTCCTTATGATTCTTTCAGATATGTATAATATATAATAAATGAAAATAAAAAGCAATCCCTAAAATTCTTTCGTGTATTATATGGATGTTTCTTGTTAAATTTCAAAAGGTGTGATACAATAACAATGTTTGTGCATTATTATATTTAAGGACGGGGTGTCTTTATGGATGAAAATTATCTTGACAATCTATTGAACGAATTTTCATTAGATAAAGAGATTGATAATAGCATAGAAGAAGAGATTGATGAACAGATCAGAAAAGAGAAGGATGAACATACCCTGGAGCATACTGTTTCAAGTGATGAATTATTTGACATGGATCTGAAACAGGACGCAGAGGAAGGAACTCCTGAGGCAGATATTGATTTTTCTGAAGATCAGATAGAAGAATTAGACCAGCTTGACAATCTTGCGGATTTGGATATTGGAGACCTTGATTTTGCAGATTTGGATTTTGATGACTTAGATATAACCAAGCTTAGTGATGAAATTTCTGATTCGGATTTTGATGATTTGCTTAGGAATTTTGATGGGAATATGGAAATACCTTCCTTTGAAGAGTTTGGTGAAACTTCAGATATATCAGAGGATGCCGGTAATGATACCGGGTTAGAAGGCAGTATGGGAACTGATACGGATTTTACTAATGCATCGGATTCGTCAGCTTTAGATAACTTTGATAATGCAATTAAAGAGAGTAACGATGTTTCAAGTGATCAGAATGAGGAAAGAGTTTTGTCCGGTTCAGACAGTATTGTCGAGAATGAAAAAAACGATAACGATATAAATGGTGCAGCAGATGATTTAAATGAGGATAATTTTGATGCAGATTCGTTTCTTGACAGTTTACTTGCGGATGATTTTCAGGATGATACAGAAAAGGATGATAATGGTCATGAAACCGGTGATACAGATAAAGATACAAGTGGTAATGAAACCGGTGATTCGGATAACGTATTAGATGATGCCTTGACATCTTCAGAGGATATTTCCGACAGTGATTCTATTGCGGGGGAGAACAATGACGATCATGAATCTTTGGATGATATGTTGAGCGAAGAAGATTCTGTGGATAATGAAGAGAATGATCATTCATCAGATAAGTCTGATGGAAGTGAAGATGATTCGGGTTCCGAAGATGATCTTTTTGCAATGTTAGGATTGGATGAACAAAGCGGTGAATCCACATCCGATATTGATTCGGCCAAAGCCGGTGAAGCTTCTGAGAATTCTGAACCGGATACATCGGCGTTGGAAGGGCTTGAAGATATACAGGATATAACTGAAAAGCCAAAGAAGAAAAAAAGATCATTCATGGAGATTTTATTCGGACCTCCGGATGAGGATGATGAGCCGACCGAAGAGGAGCTTAAAGCTATAGAGGAGAAGAAGGCGGCAAAGAAAGCAAAGAAAGAGGCTGCTGCGGAAGCGAAAAAAGCTAAGGCTGAGAATGATAAAGCTGAAAAGAATAAGAAGGATGCCGATAAGAAACGTGCTGCCGATGAGAAGTCAAGAGTTAAGGCTGAAAAAAAGGCTAACAAGAAGGCTGCATTGGAAGCGAATGCAGAGCCGGAGAAGAAATTAAATAAGCCTGCGGTTATATTTATTTTTTCATTGTTCTTAGGCGGTGTGGGATTTTTCTATCTGTCAAGCGTTGATTTTAATTACAAACTTGCAATCGAGAATGCGACCAATTATTTTGCAAGTCAGAAATATCATAAGGCTTATGATGAAATCAAAGGCGTAGATGTAAAGGAGAAAGATAAGGAGTTAAAGGATCGTATATACACTGTAATGTATGTCGAACGACTTTATGAGGGTTATGAGAATAACATGAAGCTTGGAAGACAGAAGAAAGCACTTGATTCTTTGCTTCGCGGAGTAGATAAATATTACGAGTATTATGACGAGGCTATGGAACTTGATATTGTAAGTGATATTGATTATTCGTTTTCACAGATTCAGAATGCTTTGCAGCAAAATTATGGTATTACGGTTGAGCGTGCACTGGAAATAAACGATATGAATGATTATGATTATATGAAAACCATTGAGGAATATACAGGTGTTGATGAAAAGGAGTAATAATATATGGTTTCAATAATAGATTATGATGCAGGCAATATTAAAAGCGTGGAAAAGGCTGTTGAATATCTTGGAAAGTCTGCGGTTATTACCAGAGACAGAGATGAAATTCTTGCCAGTGAAAGTGTAATACTTCCCGGTGTGGGAAGTTTTGGCGATGCAATGAATAAATTAAATGAATATAAGCTTGTAAATACAATATATGATGTTGCAGATAAGGGTATACCATTTCTTGGTATATGCTTAGGACTTCAACTTTTGTATGAGAGCAGCGAAGAATCACCAGGAGTATCGGGGCTTGGAATTATGAAGGGTAAGATATTAAGGATACCTGATGCACCGGGACTTAAGATTCCTCATATGGGATGGAATTCATTAAAGGTTAAGGACGGTGCAACCTTGTTTCAGGGGATAACATCCGATCCTTATGTGTATTTTGTGCATTCATATTATCTTAAGGCTGATAACGAGAATGAGGTTGCTGCAACAACAGAGTATTCCGTGAAGATACACGCAAGTGTTGAGAAGGATAATATATTTGCATGTCAGTTCCATCCTGAAAAGAGCAGTAGTGTGGGGCTGGCAATATTGGATAATTTTATTAAAGTGCCACGAGGCAGTAAGTAGGATTTTGAAGGAGTAAAAAAATGCATACAAAAAGAATTATTCCCTGCCTTGATGTTACGGGAGGAAGGGTTGTTAAAGGAATTAACTTTGTTAATCTCAAGGATGCAGGGGATCCTGTAGAAGTTGCAAAAGCTTATGATACAGCAGGTGCTGATGAACTTGTGTTTCTTGATATAACAGCATCCTCTGATGCGAGAAATATTGTTATTGATATGGTAAGAAGAGTGGCTGAGACAGTGTTCATACCATTTACTGTTGGAGGAGGAATCCGTACAGTGGATGATTTCAGGGCAATTTTAAGAGAAGGTGCCGATAAGATATCTGTCAATTCTGCTGCAATAAATCGCCCGGAGCTTATAAGTGAGGCTGCTGATAAGTTCGGAAGTCAGTGTGTTGTTGTTGCGATTGATGCCAAGCGGCGTGATGACGGAAGTGGCTGGAATGTATATAAAAACGGCGGAAGAATAGATGTTGGTCTTGATGCGATTGAATGGGCTGTAAAGGCTGAAAAGTCAGGTGCCGGTGAAATACTGCTCACAAGTATGGATTGCGATGGTACAAAGGCAGGATATGATATAGAACTTACGAGAGCTATAAGTGATGCAGTTTCAATTCCGGTAATAGCTTCAGGTGGTGCCGGTAAAGAGGAACATTTTTATGATGCATTAACAAAAGGGAATGCTGACGCAGCACTTGCGGCATCACTATTTCATTATAAAGAGCTTGAGATAATGAAGCTAAAACAATACCTTAACGATAGGGAAATTCCTGTCAGAATGTAACATAGTTTATTATGTTATTATTTTAATATATGTTGAAAAGGGAAATATGATAAATTGGAAACGGATATATCACTAAGAATTAATCAAATTAGCCTTGAAGAATATCTGGAGATTCGTAAGGCTGTTAATTGGAAAAAGTTGTCGCATTTGCAGGCGGCAAAGGCACTTGAAAATAGCTTATATAAAGTGGGTGCCTATGAAATTACCGGAGATAAAGCAAGACTTATAGGAATGGGCAGGCTTGTTGGAGATGGTTCGGTAATTTGTTATGTTCAAGATCTTATAGTTATTCCGGAATATCAGAAAAAAGGTATTGGTTCATTGATACTTAATACACTAACAGATTTTGTGAAAAGTATAGGAGAACCAGATACCGAGATGATGTTATGCCTTATGTGTGCTAAGGGGCGTCAGCATTTTTATGAAGAACATGGGTTTATTGCAAGACCTACTGATGAACTGGGTCCCGGAATGATTCAGTATCTTAGATTGTGAATCATCTGATTAAAGTGAGACCTGAATGTTTATAATGATGGAGGATGCTATGAGGATCAACTCAGATATAAATAGATATAAACTTATTATAGTTGCAATGATGTCTGCACTAATGATGTCATTATTGATGACAGGATGTGGTAATAAACCGAATAATAATGGTTCTGTAAAAGCTGAAGACGGAAGAAGCTATGGAGGACTTATAGAAGGAGAACTTGGGAAGACTGTTCATACGGTTTTCTTTGATTTGACAGTGGATTCTGCAAAAAAATGCGGAACATACCAGTTCATGGATGGTCTTTATATTGCTGATGCGGGACAGACATATTTGGAGGTTGAGGTTACTATTACCAATACATATGACAAGGATCTTCCGATGAGTATATCGGATTTTACGCTGGATTTCAGTGAAAATGAAAGCGAGACTGCTGTTATCGGTTTTGGAAGTACAGAGCTTGGTAATGAGGAGTATATGGATAACATATTTACCTTAAAACAGGGAGACAGTATCTCCAAAAAGATACTTTATACCGTTGCTGACAGGGCGGAATATCTTCTTTGTTATAAGGAATTTTATGAGGATAAGTTCGAAGGTGATTCGTATGAGATAAAGATGGTTCCTGAAATACTCGAGCCGGCGGTAACTACAGAAGCTGTTACGGAGAATGCAAGTGAAGAGGCAATTACTGACAGCATTGAGAATGTCAATGGAGATAATTCGGGTGAGGGCAATGGTGATGCTGATTCTACTGCAGGGGATAATGGGGAAACAGGCACATCTTCTGATAATCAGGATAGTGAGAATATTGACGATACGGATGGAGGCGATACCGGAATTATCGAGCAGTAGTAACATATGTATTTCGTCTGTCATAGAATAATATCATAATAATATATGATCGGTGAATGAATATGGAAATTGAAGATGATTTGAATTATAATATGAACGAAGCTCTGAACATTAATCAGATAGCTCATTATGATATTGATGATAATGAATCGTATGATATTGAAGCATATATTCCGGCAGCAGTTAAAAGATGTGTGGTTCATGTTATTCAAAAGGGAGATACCTTATACGGACTTGCAAGGAAGTATGATGTACAGATATTTGATATTATGCGATTAAATCCCTATTTGAATGTATATAATTTGCAAATAGGAGATGAGGTATGTATACCTGCTATGAATGATGTGTCAGACCGGCAGATATAACGGTCTGACATATAATATATTAAAAAGGAATGATTTTTTATGGATTTTTTTACAAAGCTTGAAAGAAAATACGGGAAGTTTTCAATCCCTAATCTGACACTTATTCTTATTGGTGGATTTATACTCGGATATCTTATTGAAATATTTGCACCTGAGGCATTATCGATTATTTCACTGGATCCTGTAAAGGTTATGAAAGGACAAGTATATCGTTTAATTACATGGGTTGTTATTCCGCCGGATGGGGTAAGCATATTTGTAATAATAACGATTATGTTTTATTTTTATGTGGGACGAACTCTTGAGAATATGTGGGGAGATTTCAGATATACATTATATATTATATCCGGAATCATTTTCACCGATATAGGAATAATGTTAACCTATGCCGTTATGATATTAACCGGACAGAGAAATCTTGCGGAATATTACAGTATTATGGGGGTGTATGAGGTAGCAGGTGCTAAGACATATTATCTTTGTATGACTATGTTTCTTGCTTACGCATTCATGTTTCCTGAGATGCAGGTACTTATATCTTTTATTATTCCGATCAAGGTCAAATGGCTGGGGTATCTGGACATTGCGTATCTTGCTGTTGATGCACTTCGTTACGGACTTGCTGGATATTACACCGGCATGGTGACAATTTTAACGTCGGTGCTTAATTTCATCTTGTTTTATGTTGCAATGAAGGGGAAGACCAGGGTATCACCGGCACATAAGAAAAGAAAGAAACAATACAAGAAAGAGGTAAGGCAGACACAGATACTCACAAGGCATAAATGTGCTATATGTGGGCAGACAGAGGAGGACAATCCTAATCTGGAGTTCAGATATTGCTCGAGATGTAAGGGAAATTATGAGTATTGCCAGAATCATCTGTTTACACACGAACATAAGAAGTGAGCCGGGTTTATATGACATCGGGATATATCAGCGAAGATTGACAGGAATTCCGCCGTAAGTATCAAGAGAGCGGGATTTGAATAATATACATTAGTATTGAAGAATAAGAGGATTGCGATAATGAATACAGAAGACAGAAGGATTATTAAAGACATTAAAAGACGCAAGGATTTAGAGATTAATCTTCCGGCTTACGGGAATGCTTATCTCAATGCAGCCTATGAGTATAGTCTTATAAGACTTGTACTCAATTATTATACAATTAAAGAGGTATTTGACGAGGGTGGCAGTATTATGTCTGATGAACCGCTTATCAGTTCCTTGGAAAGCGTTCATACAATTATATTTGAAGCTTTGATGAATGACAGTGAAATTGATTATGAAGATTGCATCAAAAGACTTGAAGAGGTAAGAAATGAGCTTACGGACAGAATGGTAGTGCTTACCGCATATACTGACACATTGCAGATATATGAATATGTACTTAACCGTGTCGAGTACGGAATTACAGGAAATACCTATGATGTCGATGTGGACAGCCTGTCAGAAAAGTTATTCAAATATATATTTAATGACGATGACAAGATGGTGGTAAACAGCAAGATACAGATGGTTACTGCACAACTTCCGGTAAGAATGACAAAAAGTAAGTTCTATGATTATCTGAATGATACACTTAATATATATAATGGTTCTGATATATCATCAGTTGACAGTTTCGTGGATATGATGAAATCGACTGCGGTTTTGGAAAAGCCAAAGGGATATGGGAAACTTTATCCCGAGGTTGCCAAGCTTATTGAACAGCTTGAAAATACAGATTACAAGATGCTTAATATAGATGCTTTTCGTGCACTAATGGAGCAGTTTTCATTAACAACGGTACACATGACGGATATGGTAAGTAATCATCTTTTGATGATGGAGATTGTCAATGCTTTATATAGTGTACTTATTGCACTTCCATATCAGAGAAATGAGAATACATCTGTTTCTGCTTGTGTTTCGATGATTGGAAGCCTGCATGATGCATTTATTTCTCAAGGCAAAATTCCTTCGTCTGTTGATGATGGTTTTGCTCTTATTGAGGGTGTACAGGAGCATTTAGGCGAAGATATATTACAGTTTGAGAGTGTTCTTCAGGATGTGCTGGATGAGTCTAAGGATGATATTTCGTGGATAATGGCAGACGAATTATTCAGCAGACTTGATAAGATATCTAAGTTAATGGCTAACAGCTTATTCATTGATCTTACCGACGATAATATCAATAATGAGCCTGCTGATCAGGTATATATTGCTAACAAGCGTGATGAGCTTGTGGAAGCATTCAGCGCTTTCTTCGAGCAGCATACTAAGGAAGTTAATCGTGCGGTTATGGGGGCGGTATTTTCCAATATGCCTGTGCTTTTCAACTCAATACAGGAGATAAAGGATTATATTGAGCATAGCCTGACACACTGCAGTAATGAGAGTGAACTTATGGCATGTGCAAAGATTCTTGACGAGATGATGGCAGAAGGGTAAGATTTTGATGATTTAGTTCAGGTGGGTGAAAGAGTGAAATTTCTTTTTTCTGATAAATTATATAGCGAAGGATTTTCTGAAAGAAAATTGAAATCTGTCCGTAGTAATATTCTGCATGGAAAGATTAAGGCGGGGATATTTCTCATTACCCTTCCACTGGTCGATGATGGTATTCTTGAGATATACTGGTATCCTGAATTATTACAAACTGCTTATAAATGTATTGATCAGGAGGTAACTGTTGTTGGGATTGCGAAATCAAGGGAGGATGCATTCTCACTTGTGGAACGCATAGTTAAGGATGTAGGATTAAATGAGGGAAAACTTTCTTTAATTGATTATTTTAAGTCATGAGTCTTGATTTATTGATATATATTGATTATTTGTATGAAAAGTAATGGAATTTGTACTATATATCATTTATTATTGTAACAGTGGCTTATAATGAAGGCATTATAAAGGTTCATATTACAGATAACAGGGAGTTTCTATGGTACTTACAATATTGAAGATTATCGGAATAATACTTCTGGTGCTTCTTTTACTTATAATTTTTATATTGTCACTTTTATTGTTTCTTCCGATAAAGTATCGTTTTTCGGCTGAGTACTTTGAAAATCCTGATGTAATTGCGTTTATAAGATTTGCACCTGTGGGACTTAATGCACAGGTCACATTTAAAAATAATGATCTTCTTTATACAGTAAAGGCTTTTGGCGGAGTGATAATGACCAATACAGATGCAAGACTTTCATGGCTTGGAAGAAGGCTTTTTGCAGCAACTGATAATGAAAGTGAAGATATAGTACTAAATACTGATAATAACACAGAACATATAGTTTCGAAAAACAGTCACAAGGGTGTTGATGAACCGGATTCGGTATCATCAGAAGTTAATTTGACACGAAAAACAGAAGAATACGGTGAGAATACACATTCGGAACATGATTTTAAAGAAAGTGTTGGCATAGATGCCTATAATCCGGTTGAAGAGAAGACGGTTATCAATAAAATGATAGAAGAAGAGCCGGATATCAAGAATGAAATAAAAGATAATATAGACGTAAATGATAAAAAAGATAACAATGTTGATATAGATAATATTATAGAAGACAATAAAGAGGTTAAAAAAAATAAGAAAAAGATTAAAAAGGACAAAAAGAAGTCGCAGTCTGGAAAAGAAAAAAAACCAAAGCATAAAAGAACTGTTACTGAGAAGATAGATGATAAAATTAATTTTATCAAGAAAAAATATGCAGATATTAAAGAAAAACTATTAAAGCTTAATAAGAAAAAAGACGGTCTGATAAAGGTTTATAAAAGCAAAAGGTTTGAAGCGGCAAAGAAAGATGTTAAAAATTATATTAAGTATATTCTGATGGTGATAAAACCAAAGCATATAGAGGGATGGGTTCATGTTGGACTTAGTGACCCTGCGGATACCGGAGAACTGATAGGGGTGTTAGCAATGATACTACCTTTATATGATGGATTTCTTGATATAAGACCTGATTTTGACCGACAGATTTTAGAAGGCAGGCTTAAAGGAGATGGGAGAATAAGACTTTGTTCAATAGCAAAGATAATAGTCAGGATTATTTTTAATAAAAATCTTATAAAAGTAGCAAAAAGAGTAAAGACTATAGTAGAAGCTTAGGAGGATTTAATGATGGCAAATAATGATTTCAATACGACTGTTAGTTCGCTGTTTCAGGGCATGGATAAATTTCTTACAACAAAGACTGTTGTGGGAGAACCAAAGATAGTAGGAGAAACCACAATAATTCCGCTTGTCGATGTAAGCTTCGGGGTTGCGGCAGGAGCATATGCCGGTGAGCAGAAGAATAATGGTGCGGGCGGAATGGGAGGAAAAATGTCTGCAAGTGCTGTACTTGTTATTCATGGCGACCAGATTAGACTTGTTAATGTAAAGAATCAGGATGCTATTACCAAAATTATTGATATGGTGCCGGATGTTTTAGATAGATTTAAGAAGAAGGATGGCAAGGTAGATATCAATTCACCCGAGATCGACAAGGCGGTAGAGGATATAATCGAGTCAGAGTAGAAATAAATTAAAGGTGCATTTTTAGGTAAAGCTGCATATACTGTTTTATAGCAAGATATAATTGGATTAATATATGAGACGGGTATGGGGCTTTGCTTTTTTTTGGTTTAGTGTCGGAATGATTGTTGATTTTCTGCTCAAAGGTGTATGGAATTTTCTTGTTCTGATAACTGCACTTGTGATTGCATATATATTGTTTTGCCGATGTTGATAATCGATTGCTTAACTCAATCGGAGAAATCTTCTTACTCTAAGAAAAGTGCAAGTTGAGATATAACAAACTATATTCAATCAGAGAAATCCCACGACTGTAAGAAAAGGGTAGATTGGGATATAACAAACTATATTCAGTCATAGAAATCTCCCACAGTAGGTGGGAGAGGATATGCAGTATATATTTGATATTGATAATTGCATGGTTGATATAAAAAATAGTACTGCATATAGATTGCAGTACTATTATTCATTCATTATATTATCTGATTATTGCTAATCAAAACATTATGCTCTCTCAACCTTACCGGAACGTAAGCATGATGTACAAACATAGATTTTCTTAGGAGTACCATTAACATTAGCCTTAACTTTCTTAATGTTTGACTTCCACATCTTGTTAGATCTTCTATGAGAATGACTCACTTTGATTCCGAAATGAGCGCCCTTATCACATATTGCACACTTTGCCACAGTTGACACCTCCTTGAATATATTAACCTGTCGGTTCGCAACACGTCAATTCTATCAGAAGTGTCGGGTAAATGCAAGTAAAAATTTTAAAAATATTTCATTTTTTGATAAATAGAAGGATTTATGCTTGCACAAGGCGCAGTGGAATGTTATTATTGTATAGAATGTTCAAATAGGAGGTATTCTTATGAGGATCGAATTGGATAATGGAAATGGCGATGTCCAAATAGAGAGTGAAGTTATTGCTCAGTTCGCCGGTCTTTCAGCAATTGAATGTTTTGGAATTGTTGGAATGGCAACAGTTAATGTGAAGGATGGTATTGTAAAGCTTCTTCGTGGTGACAGTGTTTCAAAGGGAGTTAATGTTACAGTTGGAGATAATAATGCAATTAATATTGATTTCCACATTATTGTCGCTTATGGTGTGAGTATTTCAACTGTTGCTGAGAATCTCATGTCAACAGTCCGCTATAAAGTAGAAGAATTTACCGGTATGCAGGTTGAGCAGATCAACGTATTTGTTGAAGGTGTCCGGATAATTGATTAGGAGGAGCTATGAGCCAGATCATGAATGATAATAATAAAGTAGGGCTTGATGCTAAGGGGCTTCAGTATGCGTTTCTTGCAGGAGCTAAGAGTATTGAGAAGAAGAAAGAATATATTAATGAGCTGAATGTATTTCCGGTTCCTGATGGTGATACCGGTACCAATATGACACTTACAATTACATCTGCAGCAAAAGAAGTTGCTGCGATTAAAGAACCTACATTTGCCAATGTGACAAAGGCTATGTCAAACGGTTCTTTACGTGGTGCAAGAGGTAACTCGGGTGTAATCTTATCACAGCTTATACGTGGACTTTGTAAAGGGCTTGAAGATCAGGAGGAAGTAACAACTGAGAATGTGGCTGTTGCATTTGAACGTGCAGTTGCAACTGCTTATAAGGCTGTAATGAAGCCTAAGGAAGGTACTATTCTTACAGTTGCAAAGGGGCTTTCTGATAAGGCGACGGAACTTGCAAAAGCCAATAAACCGCCGGTAGAGTTTGCGAAAGGTGTATTAGAATATGGCAGGGAGGTTCTTAATAAGACACCTGATATGCTTCCGGTACTTAAAGAAGCAGGAGTTGTGGATTCAGGCGGAGAAGGTCTGATGACTATATTAGAGGGTGCATTTGCTGCACTTACAGGTGAGGTAAGTTATGATTTTTCTAACGGGTATGACGGAGAGATTACACATACCGAGCAGTCAGACAGACCTGCACCGGATGCGTCGGGACTAAGACTTACCAATTCTTTAGGGATTGACAGGAAGACAATTGATACATCCCATATTAAGTATGGATATTGTACGGAGTTCATTATAATTTTAGAAAAAGATTTTCCGAAGGAGACGGAGGAAAGTTTCAAAGAGTTTCTTCTTTCTATAGGAGATTCGTTGGTTGTAGTAGCTGATGATACAATATGCAAGGTACACGTTCATACTAACCACCCGGGACAAGCTTTTGAGAAAGCTTTGGAGTATGGTTCACTTACCAGTATGAAGATTGATAATATGCGTGAGGAACATAGAGAGAAGGTTATTACAGAGGCGGAGAAGGCAGCTGCAGGTATAACTGTTGCAGGGAAATCCAATGAGAATTCTGATGCCGCTTTGAATAACTTAAACCGGAATAATGAATCAGATACTACATCGGATAATGGTAATAATATTGCAGGTGAAGTCTCTAAGCAGAAAGAGTATGGATTTATAGCAGTATCAGTAGGTCAGGGAATGAATGATATCTTCAAAGACTTAGGAGTGGATTATCTTATAGAAGGTGGTCAGACAATGAATCCTAGTACGGAGGATATGCTTAATGCAATTGATAAAGTAAATGCCAAGACAATATATATTCTTCCTAATAACAAGAATATTATTCTTGCAGCTAATCAGGCAAAGGAGCTTACTGAAGATAAGGAGATTGTAGTCGTACCTTCTAAGACAGCACCTCAGGGTATTGCTGCACTTATTGCATTTGATGCTTCATCTCAGGCTGAAGATAATCTTTCGCGAATGATTTCGGATATGGATAATGTAAAGACCGGTCAGGTAACTTATGCGGTAAGAGATACGAGTATTGATGGAAAAAATATTAATGCCGGAGATATAATGGGAATAGATGATGAGGGAATTAAGTCTGTTTCTGTTGAACTGGATGAAGCTGCCAAGGAACTTCTTAAGCATATGGTTGATGAGGATTCCGAACTTATTAGCATATATTATGGCGCAGAAGTTAAGGAAGAGGATGCGGAGAAGTTTGAAGAATATGTGGAGAAGACATATGAGGACTGTGATGTAGAGTTTAATTATGGCGGTCAGCCAATCTATTACTACATTATGTCGGTAGAGTGAATCACATAGTTATATATATGCCATGGTGGTGCACTTGATTGCATCATCATGGTTTTTTATACTTTAACTTATCTTATATTTTACTCATCAAGGTATGGATTATGAAGATTACAGACAGTGTTGACAGTCTGAAGGGAGTTGGCCCGAAGACTGCGGCTTTATTTGCAAAATTAAAGGTTAATACAATCGATGAACTTCTAAGGTTCTATCCCAGAAATTATTTAAGCTATGATGAGCCATGTGATATTGCTGATGCAAGAGCAGGTGAACGGGTCGCAATAGAAGGAACTGTTCAGACGTATGTTGATATTAAGAAGATAAGAAAGCTTACTCTTGTCACATGTGTGGTCAAGGATGGAACAGGTACAGTCAAGATGGTTTGGTATAATTCGCCTTTTCTTAAGCAAGTGTTTCATGTTGGACAGAGCTTTGTGTTTGTCGGCAATCTTTCCATAAGAAATAATCAGCTTACTATGGAACATCCGGAATACTACACAATGGAACAATACCGTAAGATGAAATCAACATTACAACCGGTATATCCTCTTACAGAGGGACTGAGTAATAAGACGGTCACTAAGGCTATACAAGCTGCACTTCCTTTGCTTTCAGAGATTAATGATGTGGTTCCTGAAGCTGTTGTTGAAAGATATTCTCTTATGCCGCTTACAGAGGCGGTGCAGGGAGTACATTTTCCCGATGATTTTGATAGTATGCTACGTTGCAGGAACAGACTTGTGTTTGATGAGTTTTTCTTGTTTCTTGCTCGTATGAGAATGATAAGAGAACATACGGTAAAGGCAGAAAATCGATATGTTATGTCTGATTTTTCAGAGGTAGACAGATTTATAGAAGAGCTTCCGTTTGAACTTACCGAGGGACAGAAAAATGCTGTGGCAGAGATAAGACAAGATATTTCAGGTACTATAGTAATGAACAGACTTGTTCAGGGAGATGTGGGTTCAGGTAAGACTGCTGTGGCTGAGATTGCAATCCTGACTGCGGTTAAAAATGGTTATCAGGCAGCGTTTATGGCTCCGACAGAGGTGCTGGCAGTACAGCATTATGAGTCTCTTACAAAAGATTTTGAAAAATATGGTGTCAGGGTAAAACTGCTTGTGGGCTCTACGAAATTATCTGAGAAGAGAAGAATATATGAAGCACTTTCCAATGGTGAGATAGATGTGTTGGTCGGCACACATGCACTTATTCAGGATAAAGTTAATTATAAGAATTTGGCACTTGTAATAACTGATGAACAGCATCGTTTTGGAGTAAGACAGAGAGCTAAGCTTTCCGAAAAAGGGGAGGAACCTCATGTGCTGGTAATGAGTGCGACTCCAATCCCAAGAACACTTGCAATAATCATGTATGGTGATCTTGATATATCAGTTATTAAAGATATGCCGGATAATCGTAAGCCGATAAAAAATTGTGTTGTCGGTCCGAAATACAGGCCGACTGCGTATAGGTTCATGTATGATCAGATAAAGGAAGGTCATCAGATATATATAATATGTCCGATGGTGGAAGCCAGCGAGAATATGGAAGCGGAAAATGTTACGGAATATCAGGAACGTCTTAAGGAGGTATTTCCTGATACAGTGCATATAGCTTATCTTCACGGTAAGATGTCACCTGATGAGAAGAATGTGATAATGGAAAGTTTTGCAAGGGGAGATATTGATATACTTGTGTCCACAACTGTTATTGAAGTGGGAATCAATAATCCGAATGCCACTGTTATGATGATTGAAAATGCTGAGAAATTCGGACTTGCACAGCTTCACCAGCTTAGAGGCAGAGTTGGAAGAGGAAATGCCCAGTCTTACTGTATAATGTTATGCAGTTCCGAGAATAAAGAGGCATTGGAAAGACTTGATATACTCAATAAATCCAATGATGGCTTCTTTATTGCTAATGAAGATCTGAAACTCAGAGGTCCGGGAGATTTTTTCGGTGTCAGACAGAGTGGAGATATGTTGTTCCACCTTGGAGATATATATAATAATGCGGATATATTAAAACAGGCGAATGAAGCGATATCTTACTTAGAACAGGAGAATTATCCTTTTGAAAGCCTGGGTAATATAGAGGAGAATATTTATCTATAGTAGATTCTAAGTACTGTTTTACATATCCTTTATCTGGTTTTATTCGATTATATATAAATTTTACATTATTAACAGGATATGTTTAATATTACAATATTTTATAATATTATTATATATCTTGACAATTCTCTTTTTTCTACTAAAATAAATAAGGAGTTTGTTTTATGAGAGTAATAGCCGGTAAGGCGAGAAGAATTCAACTTAATGCACCAGCAGGTATGGACACAAGACCGACCACTGACCGAATTAAAGAAACATTATTTAATATGATCCAGGATGAACTTTACGATATAAAATTCCTTGATCTTTTTGCCGGAAGCGGAGGAATCGGAATTGAAGCACTTAGCAGGGGAGCTGCTAAGGCATATTTTGTTGAAAGCAATAAGAAAGCCTGCGAGGTGATTCGTGACAATCTTGCAAGGACACATCTGGAAGATGCTGCAGAGGTTGTTAATATGACAGCTCTTTCGGCAATTAAGCGTCTTTCAGGAAAAGAGAGGTTTCAAGTTGTATTTATGGATCCCCCTTACGGAAAAGGATTTGAGAAGCAGATAATGTCAGATGTTTCATTTTGTTCCCTGTTAGAAGATAATGCCCTTGTGATTGTCGAGGCGGATTTGGATACAGTTCTTTCACCTTATGATTATCCCGGACTTACTCTTCTAAAAGAGAAGATATATAAGACAAACAAACATATTTTTTTAGAAAAATGTTGATTATTAAGAAATGAGGATGGGGAATTGAGCAAAGCAATTTATCCCGGAAGTTTTGACCCGGTAACATATGGTCATTTGGACGTGATTAAACGTTCAGCATCAATGTTTGATGAAGTAATAGTTGGGGTTTTATCCAATAGTGCTAAGAATCCTTTGTTTTCCGTGGAGGAGAGGAAGGATATGCTCGAAGAGGCGGTTAAAGAATTTGACAATGTATCGGTCATAGCTTTTGAGGGACTTCTGATTGATTATATGAAGATGAATAATATTTCCGTAATAGTACGCGGACTTCGTGCAGTTACGGATTTTGAATATGAATTACAGATTGCACAAAGTAATCGTAAAGTAAGTAAAGATACTATTGATACAGTATTTCTGACAACCGGAATTGATTATGCATATCTTAGTTCCAGTATCGTCAGGGAGTATGCGAGCTATGGAACAGATGTAAGAGAATTTGTTCCGGATTTCGTAGCTCGCAGATTACAGAGTAAATATAAACAATAGAATTTTATTGCATTTAGATGCCGGATAATTCAAGATTAGTGTACATATGAAAGAAATGGAGGAAGAAGAAGTGGCCAGAAAGAGTATTGAAGAGGTAATGAATGAGATTGAGGATTTTATGAACAGTTGTAAGACAACTACTTTATCATCTAATAAGGTTGTTGTTCCAAGAGATGAGTTCGATGAGTTGTTCGGTGATCTTAAGGTAAAGATACCTGCTGAGATAGATCGTTGTAAGAAGATTATGAGGAATAAGGAAGCGATTCTTATGGATGCCAGGAAGCAGGCTGATGAGATAATTGCTCAGGCAACTGCACAGGCTAATCAGATGGTTTCAGAGACCTCAATTGTTAACCAGGCCAATCAGCAGGCTTATGAGACGGTAGAACTTGCAAGAGTACAGGCTAATGATATGCTGGCACAGGCGGTTACCCAAGCCAATGAGATACGTCTTGGCTCGATGCAGTATACCAATGATATTATGCTTGGAATTCGTAATTATGTAGAAGCAACATTACAGGCTGAACGTGCTAATTATGAGAATCTTATTTCTGTCTTAGAGAATGATTATCTGGTTGCTAATGCTAATCTTGAGGAGGTTCAGGGACAGATTGTGGAATTTACAGGTGATCCTAACAGTGTTACGAAGGCTCCGCAATTTAAGACTGCTGCTAACGGAAAGGCTGTTCCTCCTGCTCCAAAGGCAAAGCAGAGCATGGTTGAGAAGGTAATTCAGGCTATTGAGAATAAGGATGATAAAGCAGTAAAGAATGGAGCAGACGGAGAGGTTTCCGATAATGAGACGCCTGCAGAACCTATTGTTAATTCCTCTGAAAGAAAGACTGAAGAGAATAAGAAGAAAGAGGCTAAAAATGCCAATAATGAGAAAGACAGTGTCAAAACAGATGGTAAGACAGAGTCAGATAAAGATGAGGTAAAGGCAGAGACGAAGGCAGATAACAGTCAGATATTCCAGGAGATAGAAAGTGATGATCAGCCTCAGCTTGAGAAACCTAAGAAAGTTAAGAAAGTAGTTAAGAAGAGAAATCCGGTGCTTCATACACCTCAGACTGCACAGGAGACTGTGGCAAAGACAGTAGAAGCCGCTGCCAACAGTAAGGTCGACAAGGCTGTATATAAAGCTAACGGTACACAGTCAAGAGAGATTCCGCCGATGGAAGGGAATGTTAAGCGTGGTCCAAGAGTTGGAAGAGCTATGGTAGAGAATACTGCTTCGGGTGAGACTGCTGCAACGGTAGAACCTGCTAAGGAGACTGCAACCGGAAAATCTGTCGGAATTATTGATGATTTTACGATGGAGAAGAAAATCTGAGAATCATATAAAGATATGTCAGAAGAAAAGTACCTGTGGATAGTATTATCTTATCCTGCAGGTATTTTTTTATTGTTGAATCTTTATAGGTTAATACACCATCAATCTGGAAAGCACTGCATAATCCTCCGAAGGATGATAGGGAAAGTATCAGACATGTATATATGTTTTCTGATAATGGCATATGTTGTATTCTATAAAGACCGGTTGTGATTTCAAGAAATGATAACACACATTTTGTTGATAATATGGAATGTGTAAGGGGAAATATCACAGATTGTAATACGGAAAAGATTATTACATATATTCCGATAATTACCATTATATTCACAGCATGAAAAAAGGTATTGGTTAGATTGGCTGCCGATTGATGATCAATATTTTTTGATGATGAATATAATTTATTGTCTGAACAGAGTGTCACTGATTTGATTGTAGAAGGGATATTATTTTTTTTGTATTGATAGCTGTACAATGTATATTTGTATATAAAAAGAATGATAGTTGGAATATATATAAGTAATAAGAATATATAGAGAGGTATTGCTGTTTGTTTAAGCATAGGATAGACAAAACCCAATAGAAACATTGGACTTGCCTGACTGGAAACGGAGAGGAAGCTGTTGGCATTATCGGGAGATATATAGCCCTGCTCTACGAAATCGTTCATAATCTTTCCTCCTATCGGATATCCACAGAGGTTTCCGAGAATAAATGTGATTATTACATATATATTAGTAAAATGGTTTCCTATGAGTGAGACGATAATCTCGTATGAATGAGTTTCGGAAAGAGCATTAGTTATTATTATAAATGGGAGCAGGGCGGGTATTAATGTCTGATACCATAGAATCAGTCCGTCTTTGACACCATTTATTACCTCGTTATGAAAAATCAGCATCATAAATAGGAGCGTTATAAAAGAAAGAAATTTTTTCATGATGAAACCTTGAATCCTATCATGAAATTGTATGATGAGGATTATTGTATTATGACCGATTGCTCATAATCTGTAGGGATAATAATTCCGTATTTGTTATAGAAAACCTGTCTGTAGATGATACTGTCAGCTATACTTTTTTCGAATTGCGATGACGCCTCAGCAGGCAGATTACTAAGGGCTTTGGTTGTCTTGTTGATTATAGGAAGAGAACCTGCTACACCCATTTCTTTAATGAGATGCGTACTTTTCTTTCGCACACCGAGTATTCGGATATAGTTAATCATATTCCTTATATCACTTGATTTCATATTATCTTTGGTACGTGAAAGGATTACATTAAGCATAGCCCGTCGTATTCGTGCATGTGTTATCTGTTTGCCTGAGAGTATGTCTGTAAACTCATGAAATGTATCGGGTAATATATTTATGTTATTGATTCTGTTTGAAAGTTCCTCGGTTATTTCGTGATAGCCGGTAAGCATGTTGTTATCTGCCATCAGCCTGTATTGAAGATACGGATAAAAGTCTTCAAAAAATATCGGTTTTCCATAAGGAGATTCTTTGATTATATTATATATATTTTCGGGTATATTTCTTTTCAATATATTATTAATATTAGTAGAATTATCTTTAATATTAAGGTTTTCGTTATTATTACATTCAGAAGTTATTTCGCATGATAAATTATGTATATTGTTCCCATATTCCTGCATGGCGTGTCTTAGAGCAGATGATGAGCATAGATTACCGTCAGTATCAAGTAAGCCGTGATTATCTGAAGTTCTTTTTATTATATATGGTTTGATTGGCAAGTCATATCTGATAATGGCTTTAATATAATCAATTGCAAGAATGTTGTTGGGATGGCGAAGTAACTCATCGAAGTCATCATTGGGGAAACAGGTATGTATAGCAGCAGCTCTGGCCTTAGGATATGATAATCCATTAGACAAATTGTTTCTTAAATGATGCTTATAGTTATCAGGTTCGGATATGAAGAATTCGGAAAGTTTAATAAGTTTATTAATATCATCACATTCAGCGCCAAAGCATAATGTGTCGATTATGCCGGTGGATGCAAGAGTTATAACACCTGCGGCAGCGAAATGTTCAGATGAGGCTGATGCAAAGTTTTCAGGCAGCTCTATAACGAGATCGGCTCCTCCCGAAAGGGCACATTTCGTGCGAAGTGCCTTTGGAAATACAGCAGGTTCACCGCGCTGAACATAATCACCGCTCATACATATGATAATATCTTT
>CAJOLO010000003.1 GCA_905235345.1 uncultured Lachnospiraceae bacterium | reverse complement strand
AATATGCGGAGGAAATGGAAAGAAAATATGATATAACAGTGACGTTGGATATACAGAATGCTGCTGGAAAACAGATGACACAGAATGATCAGATAGATTATTTTATTGATCGTAATTGTGATATTGTTTGTGTCAATCTTGTGGATCGAACAGATGCCTCAACAATTATTGAACGGGCAAAGAGTGCTGATATTCCGATTATTTTCTTTAACAGAGAATTGGTGGAAGAAGATCTGCAGCGCTGGGATAAATTGTACTACGTGGGTGCGAATGGTTATGAATCCGGTATCATTCAGGGCGAAATACTGATCGATACAATAAAAAAAGATTTTGCTTCGGTAGATCGCAATAAAGACGGTGTACTGCAGTATGTTATGCTGGAAGGTGAAGTGGGGCATCAGGATTCCATTGTGCGAACTATATATTCAATCAATACAGTGACGGATGCCGGGTATGAGTTGGAAAAATTGGCAGATGGAATTGCTAACTGGAACAGAGACCAGGGAAAAACAAAAATGGTACAGTGGATACAGGAGTTTGGCTCGCAAATAGAAGTTGTGTTTTCAAACAATGATGATATGGCATTGGGAGCAATAGATGCTTTAGAGGAAGCAGGATATTTTTCGAATGATGAGAAAAAAAATCCGGTGGTGATTGGAATTGACGGTACAAAAGGGGCACTGGAGGCAGTGGAACAGGGACACATGCTGGGAACGGTATTGAATGACTCTGACGGGCAGGCAAAAGGAATGCTGGAACTTGCATATTCGATTGTTTCCGATGAGCCATTGGATGAAGCATTTACTCTTCAGAATGGAAAGTATATAAGACTACCATATCAAAAGATAGAAAAGGAAGAGTGAAGAATAAGCGGATATATCTTTCGGACAGAGAGAAAATATGGTAAAATGATGCTTGGTTGATTTACTGTCGTATCCGAATCAACGCCGATACATTTGTTTTTTTAACCTGTCTGTTAATACAAGCTATAACAGAGTGGACAGGGGGATTGTTGGTTTTAGATAGCAGGCAGTTAATAATTAATAGATATGGAGGATTTTATAATGAAAAATGTAGTAAAGACAGACAAGGCACCGCAGGCAATAGGACCTTATTCGCAGGCAATCGAGGTTAACGGAATGGTATATACTTCAGGTGTTGTACCTATTGACCCTACAACAGGAGAGGTGGTTGAAGGCGACATTAAGGTTCAGGCAACAAGGGTTTTTGACAGCATGAAAGCACTGTTAGAAGCGGCTGGATCATCATGTGAAGATGTGGTAAAGACAACGGTATTTATAAAAGATATGAACGACTTTGCTGCATTAAATGAAATTTATGCTACATATTTTACCGGCGCATTTCCGGCGCGTTCATGTGTAGAGGTAGCACGACTTCCTAAGGATGTTCTTATAGAGATGGAAGCAATTGCGGTTAAGAAATAATGTAAAGACGGTTGGCGGCAAATCTAAGAATTGACGCCGGATGACGTGACGAAAGGCTTAAGGAAATGATCTTGATCTACAGATGAAACAAGGCAATATTATTATTACGGAGCTGGAGTATCATGGAACATAATGAGAACAATGATATATATGGATATAATTATGATGATAAACAACGTGATATGAAAAGAGCAGGTCTGTTCTTCTTTCTGCTGATGATTTTGGAAATTCCGGTGGCAGTTGTTATTAATATGGTGCAACTAAGATTTCCTTCGGAAAAAGAAACTCTTATTTCTGTTATTATGACACAGGGATATCTTTTATGTGCTGCTTTTATATTTATTCTGTTAACAGGCAAGAGTTTTAAGAATGATCTTAATATAAAAAGCTATAAGTTGTCATCATTCTTTTTATCATTTCTTGTATTGATGTGCGCGACGCCCATGGCGAACTGGCTCAATGTATTAAGCCAGTTTTTTGCGGAAAATGCTACAGGGCAGGCGATATTCGAGATTACAGAGAATGTTCCTGCATGGCTTGCAATCGTTATAGTAGGATGTCTGCCCGGATTTATTGAGGAGACGATATACAGAGGCATTATGTATTCTGCATTCCGCAGATATTCTGTACTTACCGGGGTTGTTATCAGTGCGTTATCTTTTGGTCTTATGCACCTTAATTTTAATCAGATGATGTATGCAATTTATCTGGGGACAGTTTTTGCGTTTCTGGTAGAAGCGACAGGCTCACTTGTTTCAACAATGATATTGCATATGCTGTTTAATGCAATCAATACGGGCTATCTTTATGTACTCCCGAAATTGTTAGAGATATTTAGACAACTGGGCATGGAAGAAGATGGTGTGACTATGGAAGAGCTACTAAGCAAAACTCCGACGAATACAGAAATTATGGCGTCGTTGAAGATATTAACACCGATGGCAGTGGTAGGTCTTATCCTGACCGTTTTGCTCATAAGGAAGATAGCGGATATTAACGGAAGAACTCTTACATGGGAGTCGATTTGTGAGAAGAATGAGACCATACAGAACGCAAAGCCGGTTAATATATGGATTATACTTGGCTGGCTGTTCTGTATCGTGATCTCAATTACGAATATGTAGATGTAAATTACTGATTAGTTACTTTTTGGCTATAAACTGCTCGCAAAACTTAACTAAACAGTACTTTAGCGAAAGGAAGGAATATACACATGATTCAATCTGTGGGACTTACAAAACAGTTTGTCAGAACTCTCAAGAAAGGACAAAAGGAAGAATTTTATGCTGTTGATCATATAAGTTTTCAGGCTAATCAGGGAGAGATATTGGGAGTGCTCGGACCGAATGGTGCCGGAAAAACAACACTTCTCAGAATGTTGGGTTCTTTAATGGATCCTACAGAAGGGCATGTTGTTATAAGAGATAAGGATGACAAAGAGATATCTGACAAGGAACTTTTAAAGAAACATATCGGATATCTTTCCGAGAATACTAAACTTTATGGACGATTTACTGTGAGAGAGACACTTAGTCTTTTTGGGGAATTATATGGTTTCCCAAAAGAAGAGGTTATCACAAAGATAGAACAGATTAGCACGGTCATGCATATGGAGGAATTTATTGATAATCGTGTCGAGAAACTCTCTACAGGTCAGAAGCAACGTACATCAATTGCGAGATGTCTTGTACATGATCCTGATATTTATATATTTGATGAGCCGACGCTTGGCCTTGACATTATAAGTTCTAAAGCAATTATAGATTTTATGAAACAGGAAAAAAAGCGCGGAAAGAGTGTTCTTTATTCGACTCATTATATGGAAGAGGCTGAGTTCCTTTGCGACAGGATTGTTATGATCAATAAGGGACATATTATCGCTGAGGGGACTCCGGAGGAACTAAGGATAAAGACCGGTACTGATAATCTTCGAGATACCTTCTTTGCACTTATAGGGGGAGGTGACGAGGATGAATTATAAGCAGCTAAAGACGTTGTATAAGAAAGAGATAATGGACGTGCTTCGTGATAAGAAGACAATTCTCATTATGGTGGTTCTGCCTGTGATATTGTATCCGCTTTTATTTCTTGTGGTTATGCAGGTGATATCGTTGATAACACAGTCGCAGCAGGAAAGGACATATTATGTCGCATATCAGGATGTGTCTGATGAGAATCGATCAACTCTTAATGACTGGATAAACGGGGATGATGATAAGCTGGAATATAAGATAGAAGAGGTTCAATCCGCTGATCCGGATAAAGATATGGAGGATGAGAATATTGATGCTTATATTACCACTTCCGTTGATGGTGACCAGGTGACTTACGAGATACATTATCTTTCGGCTGAGAACAATTCGAGTACGCTTCAGGGAATGCTAAAGGAAGAAATCGAGAGCTTATCAAAGCATATTGCCGAGAAAAATGCGGAAGCATCGGGACTTGATGTGCAGGCGGTTTTATATCCGGTGGTTGCAAAGACAACTGATCAGTCCAGTGATGAGAGTGCTGTAGGAAGAGTTCTGGGTGGAATAATTCCATTTCTTATGATAACAGCAATCCTCTTGGGCTCTATGTATCCGGCTATTGATACTACTGCAGGGGAGAAGGAAAGAGGGACTTTAGAGACCTTGCTGACACTTCCGGTGGGTAATATGGAGCTTATAATGGGTAAGTTTTTGTCGGTAGCGACTATTTCGGTCGTCTCGGTGTTCATTAATACACTTTCTATTGGAGCAGTAGCGGCATATATGTTTGTTACAATACAAAGTCTTTCGGATGGAGCGGGAGATTTTGATGTTTCAACTTTTATACCGGCGATACTTATTTCTATTGTTTGCGTGATCGCTTTCGCACTTTTTATGAGTGCTGTTGTAATGTGCGTATGTGCGTTTGCCAAGAGCTTTAAAGAGGCAAACAATTATGTGACACCGGTTACACTTGTTGTGGTGCTGACAGGATATATAGGTTTTATTCCCAATATTGAATTGACATCAAAGACTGCACTGATTCCTGTGGCTAATATATGTCTTTTGATGAAAACCTTGTTGGTATTTAAATATGATTTTCAACTTATAATGATAGTATTGTTTTCTAATATTATTTATGCATTTGTTGCTGTATGGTTACTCTCAAGGATATATAACAGTGAGTCGATCCTGTTCGGCGAATCTCTTAGCGGAATTAAGCTGTTTGAAAGAAGGAAGAATATTAAGAAGGGGAGTATGCCGTCTATTCAGGAGGGACTGCTCATTCTGGTGGTTGCATTGCTGTTAATGGTGTATATCGGTGGTATAATGAGTCTGAATAATCCTTTGTTCGGAGTAGTCATTCCTCAGATATTAATAGGTGGACTTCCTATACTTGCAGCTGTTTATATCAAGGCAGATCTGAAAAAAGTTTTCAACATGAAATTGCCTAAGCTGAAGCATTTAATAGGATCCGTATTTCTCGTTGTGGGAAGTTCTTCCGCTGTGTTAATGATTTCTAACATACTTGCATATTTATTTACGAATCAGAGCAGCGAACTTAATGAAGAGTATGAGTATATGCTTGATGGGCTGCCATTTGTCGGTGCACTTGCGCTGATTGCGTTGACACCGGCAATTTGTGAGGAACTTATGTTCCGCGGTTATTTGTTCACGGCATTTAAGGGCAAGATGAAGCTGCCTGCAGCGATGATAATTGTATCAATACTTTTTGGAATAAGCCATTTGAGTCTTATAAAATTGTTACCGACAGCACTGCTGGGCATAGCACTTGCGTACGCAATTCATCAATCGGAAAGCATAGTATGTTCGGGGCTGATGCATTTTCTTAACAATGGATTTTCTGTATTTATTATGTACTATGGAGAGAAGATACCGATGCTCAATAACGAAGATATGACAAAGCCGTTGATTGGTGTTATGATAGCATTGATGGTTGTATTTATTCCAATTGGGATAATTATGCTGGGAGACAAAGAGAAAGCGGATGCTAATGTTGAAATGAATGTTTGATTGTTTCACAATCACCTATTCACAATTATGTAAATAAGGAGAATAAAACATGAGTGTGGATGAAATTATTACGACTAAGAGTTATTCATTTAATTCAGAGGATGATGTTCCTATACATGGCATCTGCATGATACCGGATAAACCGGTTGCCATATTGCAGATGGTACACGGCATGAATGAGCACAAAGAAAGATATACAGGCTTTATGGAAGATATGGCGAAGAAAGGCTATATTACATTAATGCATGATAATCGGGGACATGGAGAAAGTGTTAAAGATAAAGAAGATATCGGGTACTTCTATTCTGCGATGGATAAAGGAATGGTGGAGGATACATATATGGCTACTAAGTATATCAGGAAAGAATATCCCAATCTTCCGATTATTCTTTATGGGCACAGTCTGGGTTCTTTGATTGTTCGTGAATATCTTAAAAAGCATGATGATGAGATTGACGGACTGATAGTATCGGGTTGTCCATCGTATATGAGTATAACTCCGTTCGGTAAAAGTTTAATCCGTGTGCTTGAAAATTTACATGGCGATCGTTATCGCTCTACATTTGTTAAGAATTTGGGCATGGGTAATTATGATTCGCCGTTCCGTAACGAGAATAGAAAATATGCATGGCTCTCTACGGATAACAGCGTGTCAGATGCTTTCATGAATGATCCGCTATGTGAGTTTACATACACGCTTAATGGATTCATGACTGTGTTGAATCTTGAGACGGCAGTGTATAAGGATACGGATTATCAGGTGAAGAATGAATCTCTTCCGATTATGTTCATGTCAGGTCGGGATGATCCGTGTATGATCAATGAGAAAAAATGGAATGCTGCCATGGAGCATATGCGAAAGCTGGGTTATAAAAATGTTAACGGAAAGCTGTTTGACGGAATGCGTCATGAGGTACACAACGAACCGGACAGGCAGGCTGTATATAAAGAGATAGACAGATTTTGTACTGTGTGTAGCTGTTGATTATTGTTGTTCTTCATTATGCAATACACTCTATAGTAACTATTTAATAAAAAAATTAAATAAAATTAAGGATTTTTGTTGATTTTATAGATGCTTGAGTGTATAATAATCTCAAAGTGCAGAAATAATGTGCATTAGATTGAATCTTAATACGGTAGTATATGTTAATCTTTATTAAAAGGAAGTGATCACGTCATGGAAGTCACGGGAATTGGAATGTCGGCAATGTCAACGAATGTATTATCGAATGCCAATATTAATTCAGAGATTGGCATAGCGTTGTTAGACAAAGCATTGGAAGCGGATCAGATGAATGGAGATGCGTTGACCAGAATGTTGGAACGATCAGTTAATCCGATGGTCGGTCAGAATATTGATATACGATTATAGAAGATATGATATATGGATAATACCTGAATGCTTCTGATATTATCCGATTGCATGAAAACGAGAATAGTCTGATTGTTTTCGTGTGATTTTTGCGAAGATATATAGCTTATATGAACACATTCGGAGTTATTCGGATGTGTTTTTTTACAGGTGCGTTGACAACCTTTTTGTACTTTGATATAATTCACTATTACAGCATGATAAGTAATTATAATGGTTTAATGAATATTGGAATAAGGTTGAATATTCTTTACAATTTGTTTTTTGGGATTATTTGTGGCTGAATATAACTTAGAAGTGGACTCTGATTATAAGAAAGCCGGATGGAAAGGAGCAATGTTGTGAATAAGAAAGCACTTTTGGGAGCAGCTTTTTTGTCGGTTGCGGCAATGGGATCTGTTGTACCTACTGCAAGCAGTAAAGCGGATGTGTTGGATGAGACAACGGTAAGTATTACATATGCGCTTGATCAGTATGTACAGAGTCTCAATATAAAAGAAGTTAAAGAAGAAGATATAGTTGCAGAGGAGGAAGAAGAATCTACCTGCAGATATCCTGAATTTGAAGGAAAATGTCTTGCTTATGTTGACGAGGCGGTTAATGTGAGAGAGGAACCTGACGAAGAATCAGAGCGTGTGGGAAGTCTTCCGGTACATGGTATTGCTTTGGTTGTGGATAAGGGTGAGACGTGGACAAAGATTGAGTCGGGAATTACAGTTGGTTATGTGCGCAATGACTTCCTGCTTTTTGGAGATACGGCAGGAGCATATGCAGAGGAAACATGTCCGAAGAAGGCGGTAATTAATACAGAGACATTATATGTGCGTGCCGGACAGGATGAGAGTGCGGATTGTCTTACAATGGTAGGAGAAGGCGAGTCGTATGAGGTTGTGCCACATGAAGGCGATGTGGATGAATGGGTACATATTAAGGTCGACTCGGATATAGAGGGATATGTTTCAGCGGATTATGTGGATGTTTCCTATGGATTTTCTCATGCACTGTCAGTTGCAGAAGAGGAGGAGATAAGAAAGCAGGAACAGGAGGCTGAGGCTGCAAGACTGGCAGAGATGACAAGCTCAAAAAGACAGGAGGTTGTCAATTATGCACTTCAGTTTGTAGGTAATCCTTATGTATATGGCGGCACAAGTTTGACAAATGGAACAGATTGTTCAGGGTTTACCATGAGTGTATATGCTCATTTTGGATATGGTCTTCCAAGAACAGCAGCACAGCAGATGGCAGGACTTACCAGTGTGAGTCTCGATTCTATTCAGCCGGGTGACTTATTGTTTTATAAGGACAAGAGCGGCGGAGTAGGGCATGTTACTATGTATATTGGCGGTGGGCAGGTTGTTCATGCCAGTAGTTCTACAACAGGTATTATAATTTCCGGCGTTGGATATCGTACTCCATGCGGTGCAGCTAGAGTTATATGGGATTGATGAATTGTCGTATAATGAATTGTATAGGACTTTCCGATTTAGAAACGGAGAGTCCTATTTTAGTTTGTTAAGCGTTTTAAGGATGACACAAGGCTTGTGACAATTTTTGTTATAGTGATGCTTAAAACAGAAATTTTGCTGAAATGTTTTATATCAAAAGAGAATTGATTTTACAATTCGTGCTATGAAGAAGAATTATCTTAATATTAATATTTATAAATTAATATGAAAATAGTTGTTTTGCACAAAAATAATCCACATAATTTACTTTTTGAAGTGGATAATATTATGTAAAGTGATTATGAAATCCTGTTTTACACAATTTGAAATTTAAAAAAATGACGAAAAACGGACTTATACACAAAGTTATCCACATTATCCACAAAAAACAAAGTGAAAAAAGTCGAAAAAAATGAAAAAACAAGAATGTATGTTTTGGTTAATTTGATGAAAAATAACTTATGTACGAAAAAGATTGACAAATCAATTATCTAATAAGTGAATGGATTTTGCTGAAATATCAGATAATTTGCCTGATTATATTTGAAGTTAATTTTGTTTTCGGTATTTACAAATAATTGCAAGATATCATTGAAAAAAATACAAGATATGGTATAATATTCATATAGTCAGCTGATACGGAGAGTGCAGAATGATGCGATACCAAGCTCTTCGTGGGAGATGGGGCGAAAGGCGGACTGTAATATGACGAGAAGGAGTTGACAGCTATGAAATATATTATAAGTGGTAAGAATATTGAAGTGACAGATGGTTTACGTTCAGCAGTTTATGAGAAGCTTGACAGGCTTGAGAAGTATTTCAATGAAGATACGGAGGTTCAGGTAACATTTTCTGTAGAGAAGGATCGTCAGAAGATGGAAGTTACAATCCCTATAAAAGGGAATATTATACGTGCCGAGCAGGTCAGCGATGATATGTATGTATCGATCGATCTTGTGACAGAGGTTATTGAACGTCAGATTTCAAGACATAAAAAGAAACTTGTTGACCAGGCACAAAGCGCTGCTTTTTTCCAGAAATCATTTATTGAGGATGAGATTCCTGATGATGATGAGATTAACATTATTCGTACCAAGAGATTTGCGGTTAAACCAATGGATCCTGAAGAGGCATGTATTCAGATGGATCTTCTCGGACATAATTTCTTTGTATTCCGTAATTCGGAGACAGATGAGGTTAATGTGGTATATAAGAGGAAGAGCAATACCTACGGACTTATTGAACCTGAGTGCTGATATAATATTGTAGAATATTGTGACAGGGATATTAATTCTTCGTTATGGGAATTAATATCCCTTTTTCTTTGATACTTTACTTTTTTTTAGAATAATGATAGAATAGCACAGAATGATTATTCATTGGATATAATTAGGATATAACGAGGAGCGTTGAAATGAGTATTTTTGAGAAAGTATTTGGAACACATAGCGAGAAAGAAATCAAGAGAATAATGCCGCTTGTGGAGCAGATAGAAGCTCTTGATGAACCTATGCAGAAGCTTAGCGATGATGAGCTTAAAACTAAAACTGATGAATTTAAGAAGCGTCTGAAAGATGGAGAAACTTTGGATGATCTTTTGGTCGAAGCATATGCGGTTGTAAGAGAAGCATCAAGCCGTGTACTTGGAATGAAGCATTATGAAGTTCAGTTAATGGGTGGTATTCTTCTTCATCAGGGAAGAATTCCTGAGATGCGTACGGGTGAAGGAAAGACTTTGGTTTCAACACTTCCTGCATATCTTAATGCGTTGGATGGAAAGGGAGTTCATATTGTTACGGTTAATGACTATCTGGCAAAGCGTGATGCGGAATGGATGGGACAGATTCATGAATTCCTTGGACTTACGGTTGGAGTTATTCTTAACAGTTCAGACAAGAAGGAACGTCGTGAAGCATATAACTGTGATATTACATATGTGACTAATAATGAGTTGGGATTTGATTATCTTAGAGATAATATGGCAATATATAAGGAACAACTGGTTCAGCGTTCCCTTCATTATGCTATAGTGGACGAGGTTGACTCTGTTCTTATTGACGAGGCAAGAACGCCTCTTATCATATCCGGTCAGAGTGGAAAGTCAACAGAGCTATATCGCATGTGTGATTATCTGGCAAGAAGTATGAAACGTGGTGAAGGTGATGGTGAACTTTCAAAGATGGATGCCATAATGGGTGTTGATATTGAAGAGGATGGGGATTTCCTTGTAAATGAAAAGGATAAGCAGGTAATGCTTACCGCCCAGGGTGTTAAGGCAGTTGAAACGTTCTTTAAGATTGATAATCTTGCGGATCCGGATAATCTTGAGATTCAGCATAATATTATCCTGGCACTTCGTGCACACAATCTTATGTTTAAGGATAAAGATTATATTGTAAAAGATGATGAGGTGCTTATTGTTGATGAGTTTACCGGACGTATAATGCCGGGACGTCGTTTTTCTGACGGACTTCATCAGGCCATTGAAGCGAAGGAGAATGTTAAGGTTAAGCGTGAAAGCAAGACTCTTGCTACAATTACATTCCAGAACTTCTTTAATAAATATGATAAGAAAGCTGGTATGACCGGTACTGCTCTTACAGAGGAAACAGAGTTCAGAGAGATATACGGAATGGACGTTGTGGAAGTTCCTACTAATCTCCCCGTTGTCAGAATAGATGAGGAGGATTCAGTATTCTGTACCAAGAAGGAGAAGTTAAATGCCATAGTTGAGGACATTGCAGACTGCTTCCACAGAGGACAACCTGTGCTGGTCGGTACAATCACCATTGATTCTTCGGAGGAGGTAAGCAGGCTTCTTACTAAGAAGAATATTCCTCATAAGGTGTTGAATGCCAAGTTCCATGAAATGGAGGCTGAAATCGTAGCTCAGGCAGGTCAGAAGAATGCAGTTACGATAGCTACCAATATGGCAGGTCGTGGTACAGATATCAAGCTTGGTGAAGGGGTTAAGGAATTAGGTGGACTTCGTATCATTGGTACAGAACGTCATGAATCACGTCGTATTGATAATCAGTTGCGTGGACGATCAGGACGTCAGGGGGATCCGGGACAGTCAAAGTTCTATCTTTCTCTTGAGGATGATCTTATGAGACTTTTCGGATCGGAACGTGTTATGGCGATGTATGAAGCACTCAAGATTCCTGAAGGTGAGGAGATACAGCATAAGACGATAACAGGCTTTATAGAGAAAGCACAGAAGAAGATAGAGAATAATAACTTTGGTATTCGTAAGAATTTGCTTGATTATGATCAGGTAATGAACGAGCAGCGTGAGGTTATTTATAAGGAGCGTCGGCGTGTGCTTGATGGTGAGAACATGCGAGATGTTATCTTCAATATGATAAATGAAACTGTGGAAGAGGTTATAGACCGTAATATACTTGAAGATTTAGATCCTTCCGAGTGGGATATGAAGACGCTTAATCAGGAATTGTTGGATATTATACCAATTCCTAAGGTCAAGCTGTCTGAGGAGGATTTGAAGAAGATAACAAAGAAGGAGCTTACCCAGAGAATTAAGGAGGATGCTGTCAAGTTATATGAGGGTAAGGAGACGGAGTTCCCTGAGATTGAGCAGATCCGTGAGGTAGAGAGAGTTATTCTTCTTAAGGTTATTGACCATAAATGGATGGATCATATAGATGACATGGACCAGTTGCGTCAGGGAATCGGACTACGGGCTTTAGGTCAGCGTGATCCACTTGTAGAGTATAAGTTCGTCGGTTATGATATGTTCAATGAGATGACGGCGGGCATCCGTCAGGAGACGGTTAAGATGATGACTCACGTGAGAGTTGAACAGAAGGTCGAGAGAGAAGAAGTTGCCAAGGTTACAGGTACTAATAAGGATGATTCTGTATCTAAGGGACCTGTTAAGAGAAAGACTGCCAAGATTGGAAGGAATGATCCGTGTCCTTGTGGATCGGGACTTAAATATAAGCAGTGTTGTGGAAAGAATGCATAAGGATTGTTCTTTAGAAATGTTTAAGTTACTATACAGTAGTATATAGGAAAGAGGTGATTCTGTGATCGAGACAGATACATTTAAGTACGAGCTTGCAGCGTACGAAAGTCCATTACAGGAAGTGAGGGATTCACTTTGACATCCCTATCAAGAAAGATAAGGTGGCAGAGTTAGAGGCTGATATGGAGGCTCCTGATTTTTGGAATGATGTGGAGCGTTCCAATGAGGTCATGAAGACAGTTAAGAATCTTAAAGATACATTGGCTGCATATGAACAGGTAGAGAATCAGTTCGAGGAGATAGGCGTTCTTATTGAGATGGCAGATGAAGAGAATGATATATCATTGCTGCCTGAGATTGAGGAGACCTTTAACTCATTTAAAGAGAATTTTGAGACTTTGAGAATTCAGACGTTGTTGTCAGGAGAGTTCGACAAGGATAATGCGATTGTTACTCTTCATGCAGGTGCCGGCGGGACAGAGAGTTGTGACTGGACAGGAATGCTTCTTCGTATGTACACGAGATGGGCTGAAAAGAAGGGCTTTTCTACAGAGATGCTTGATTATCTTGAAGGTGATGAGGCGGGTGTAAAGTCTGTAACAATGCAGATTAATGGAGAGAATGCGTATGGATATCTGAAGTCCGAAAGCGGTGTACACAGATTAGTAAGAATATCGCCGTATAATGCAGCGGGAAAGCGTCAGACTTCATTTTCTTCATGTGACGTAATGCCTGATATTGATGACAATATAACTGTGGATATCAATGAGGATGACCTGAGAATTGATACTTATCGTGCCAGCGGTGCAGGCGGACAGCATATCAATAAGACTTCATCTGCAATCCGAATCACACATTTACCGACAGGAATCGTTGTGCAATGTCAGAATGAGCGTTCACAGCATCAGAATAAAGATAAGGCGATGAAGATGCTGACCGCAAAGCTTTATATGATGAAACAGCAGGAGAATCAGGAGAGGCTTGATGATATCCGCGGTGAAGTTTCCGAGAATGGTTTTGGTTCGCAGATTCGCTCATATGTAATGCAGCCATATACTATGGTAAAAGATAGACGGACAGGTTTGGAGATAAGTGATGTTGGCGGAGTTTTAGACGGAAATATTGAACCATTTATGAATGCTTATCTGAAGTGGCTGAGTCTTGGCAAGGGAGCCGGTACGGAGGAGTGATTATATGGGATATGTGAAATATTTGATATTCAGGATTAACAATAGGAAATACGCTATTGAACTTAATCATGTGAGTGGCACAGAACAGAATTACAGTGTTATTCCGTTTCCTGATGCACCCTTTGGAATTCAGGGACTTATCAATCTCAGAGGAAAACTTATACCGGTATACAGTTTAAGACAGCGTTTTGGAATGAATCCTGAGATAACTGATTCCGGGAGAAGCGTGTTGATTGCAAGAACATCAGGAATTATGATTGCATATGAAGCAGATGGTGTTGAGTGCATTGAAGAAGTAGATGAAGATAAGGTTAAGAACATGCCGGAGATGGCATCGAATGATGATACTTCATTTATGAATAAGGTTCTTAATATTAACAACCAGATAATTGTTGTTATTGATGTTAATAAGGTGTTGTCACCTGAGGATGTTGAAATCCTGGAACGTATGATTGAGGAACGCATAGAGGCTGACAGAAAGGCAGAAGAAGAAAAGAAATCTGCAGAACTTGCTGCAAAGGAAGATGAAATACCGCAAGAGTCTGTGGAAGAATGACAATATGTCGAAAGACACAGTTGTATGCCGAAAACAAGAAGGAGGAAATTATGGTAAATGTTGCAGTATTAGGATATGGAACAGTTGGTTCCGGAGTGGTTGAGGTATTGAACACCAACAAAGAGATTATCAAACAGAAGGTTGGAGAAGAACTTAAGGTTAAGTATGTTCTTGATCTTCGTGAGTTTGAGGGAGACCCGGTGCAGGAGATTCTTGTTCATGATTATGACGTTATATTAAAGGACAAGGATGTTAAGATAATTGCTGAGGCAATGGGCGGAGAAGAGCCTGCATATACATTTACCAAGAATGCACTTCTTGCCGGAAAGAGTGTGTGTACATCTAATAAGGAGTTGGTAGCCAAGCATGGTGCAGAACTTATAGAGATTGCGAAAAAGAATAATGCTAATTATTTCTTTGAGGCTTCCGTGGGTGGAGGTATTCCGATTATACGACCACTCAATCAATGTCTGACAGGTGATGAGATTACAGAGATTTGTGGTATATTAAATGGTACCACGAATTATATATTAACAAAGATGAGTGAGAAAGGATATGCCTTTGAAGATGTATTGAAAGATGCACAGGACAAAGGTTATGCGGAACGCAATCCTGAGGCGGATGTAGAAGGCTATGATGCCTGTCGTAAGATTGCAATTCTGACTTCACTTGTTTCAGGTGCGCAGGTTGATTTTGAGGATATTCATACAGAGGGAATTACCAAGATTACCGAGGCAGACTTTAAGTATGCCAAGGCTTTGAAGGCATCTATTAAGTTGCTTGGCATAAGCCGTAAGATTGATGGAAAGTTTTATTCAATGGTTGCACCATTCATGATTAAAGAGAATAATCCATTATATAGTGTGAGAGGTGTGTTCAACGGGATTCTGGTTCACGGCAATATGGTTGAGGATGTTATGTTCTATGGCCAGGGAGCAGGTAAACTCGCAACTGCAAGTGCAGTTGTTGCTGATGTAGTTGATGCAGCAAGAAATCTTGGAAAGAATATTCCTGTTGAATGGAAGCAGACTAAGAGCGAGCTTGGAAGGTTTGAGGACTGCAAGAGTAAGTTCTTTGTCCGTATGAAAGACAAAGGCTTAGATAGTGATCAGATGGATACTGTCAATGAAGCATTTGGAGATGTTCTTTATGTCAGAGCCGAGGAAATAAAGGATGAACTTGCGTTTGTAACCGGTGAGATGACGGAAGAGGAATTCGCAGAGCAGCTCAAGAAATTCGATGATGTGTATAGTGTAATTAGAGTGAACTTCTGATTGCATTTTTATTAAGCTCTCCGGGATTGTTTTCTGGTTTACACACATAAAAAGATTAAGAATTAGATTATAATTGAAGAAAATGATTGACCTGCGGATTGAAAAGTAGTAAAGTATGCTAGGTTGTTGAAAATTGAAATGTGAAATAAGATAGTAACACGAGGAGGAGACGAGTCAGATGTTGATAGTTAAGAAGTTCGGCGGAACATCGGTGGCTAACAAGGAGAGAATGTACAATGTTGCCAACAGATGTATCGAAGACTACAAAAAAGGAAATGACGTAGTGGTTGTGTTATCTGCCATGGGTAAGTACACAGATGAACTTATTGATATGGCACATGATATGAATCCCAATCCGCCAAAACGTGAGATGGATATGCTTTATACGATAGGTGAGCAGATGTCGGTGGCGCTTATGGGAATGGTGATGAATAATCTTGGAGTTCCAGCCATTTCACTTAATGCGTTTCAGGTAGCAATGCACACAACCTCGGTATATGGTAATGCCCGTCTTAAGAGAATTGATACAGACCGTATACGCAATGAGTTAGAGCAGAGAAAGATTGTTATTATAACAGGTTTTCAGGGAATTAATAAATTTGATGATTATACGACCCTTGGTCGAGGTGGTTCGGATACTACGGCGGTCGCACTTGCTGCAGCACTGAATGCAGATGCCTGTGAGATATATACAGATGTGGATGGAGTATATACTGCTGATCCCAGAATTGTTTCAAAGGCAAAGAAGATTGACCAGATTACCTATGACGAGATGTTGGAACTTGCAACACTCGGAGCAGGTGTGCTTCATAATCGTTCGGTTGAGCTTGCAAAGAAATATGGTGTACAGCTGGTGGTTCGTTCCAGCTTGAATACTTCAGAGGGTACAATTGTTAAGGAGGGTACAAAAATGGAGAAAATGCTTGTTAGTGGTGTGGCATGTGATAAAGATGCAGCTAGAATTGCATTGATAGGATTAAAGGATGAGCCCGGTGTGGCATTCAGATTATTTAACCATCTGGCACGCCATAACATCAATGTGGATATGATTTTACAGTCGGTAGGACGTGATGCAACGAAGGATATCTCCTTTACTGTTGCTGTTGATAATGCAGAGGAGGCAGTGGAGATTGTCGAAAGACATTTTCATGAGTATGAGAAGATTGATGTTGCCAAGAATGTTGCTAAGGTTTCAATTGTTGGTGCAGGTATGATGAGTAATGCCGGTGTCGCTGCTAAGATGTTTGAGGCTCTTTATGATGAGGGAATCAATATCAAGATGATCTCGACTTCAGAAATCAGAGTTTCGGTATTGATCGATGAGAAATACACAGAGCGTGCCATGAATGCAATTCATGACAAGTTTAACTTGGACGATTGATTAGAGTGTATTTGTAAGTTGTCCGCAATATTATAAAACTATTAAAAAGGTGCATGTAGACTGAATATAGTTTATCTGTGCCTTTTGTTTCTGTTCGTAATTGTTCGTGTTTCTACAATTTTTGTAGAGAAAATGTTATAAGTATGTTATACTAGTAATCGTCTATGAAGTGGATAAGATATTATTTTAAAGTAGGAATCAACTGTAATTCTCAAAGAACAGGAAGGAGAAGGTTAATATGGATACACTTGGGATGAAGCGTAATGATTACCTGTCATGGGATCAGTATTTTATGGGGATTGCTCTGTTGTCGGCAGAACGAAGCAAAGATCCGAATACGCAGGTTGGTGCCTGCATTGTTGATGAGAATAATAAGATATTGTCAGTTGGATATAATGGAATGCCGTCGGGCTGTAATGACGATGAGATGCCATGGGGCAGAGTCGGTAAGCCACTTGAGAATAAGTATTTCTTTGTGTGTCATGCGGAGCTTAATGCGATACTGAATTATAGTGGGGGCTCTCTTCAGGGAGCGACATGCTATTCCACACTATTCCCGTGCAATGAATGTGCCAAGGCGATAATTCAGAGCGGTATTAAGGAGATAGTATATCTGTCTGATAAATATTCCGATACCGAATCTACTATTGCATCAAAGATGATGTTCAATATGGCAGGGGTAAAGTATCGTGAGTTTGAAGGCAAAGATCGGAAAATAGAACTTAATTTGTAGATTGAAGAACGTTGTTAAAATTTGAATTTGTATAAGGAAGAGGGGAAAGTACACATGAGCAGTACAGAAAATGTACTGCATATGTTATATAATACATAAAAGAAATAAAGCAGAAAGACAGAGGTTAGTGAAACATGGAAATTAATAAGGTGATCGCACAGGAACTTGGAATTAAGGTGAGTCAGGTAGAGGCAACGGTTAAGCTGATTGATGAAGGTTGCACCATACCGTTTATTGCCCGTTACAGAAAGGAAGTTACCGGCTCCTTAAACGATGAGATTCTGCGTGATCTCTATGATAGACTCAATTACCTGAGAAATCTGGAGGAACGCAAGGAGACGGTTATTGCTTCAATTGCAGAGCAGGAGAAACTTACACCTGAATTGGAGAAACAGATAAGAGATGCCATGACATTGGTGGCAGTTGAGGATTTATACCGCCCGTATAAACAGAAGCGTCGTACAAGAGCAACGATTGCCAAGGAGAAGGGATTGGAGGGACTTGCCAATATCATATATCTCCAGATGACGAACACTCCGATTGAGGAAGAGGCGAAGGCATATCTTTCTGAGGAAGAAGGCAAAGAGGTTCCGACTGTGGAAGATGCGATAGATGGGGCTTTGGATATCATTGCTGAGAATATTGCAGACGAGGCGGAATATCGTACATATATTAGAGATATCACTGTGAAAGAGGGCAGGATAATATCAACTGCTAAAGATCCGGAAGCATCTTCTGTGTATGAGATGTATTATGATTTTCAGGAGCCGATCGGTAAAGCAGCGGGATACCGTGTGCTTGCTATCAATCGCGGTGAGAAGGAGAAATTCATTACTGTTAAGATAGAGGCACCTGAGGAGAGGATTCTTGGATATCTTGAGAAGAAGGTTATCGTGAAGGATAATCCATATACTACACCGCTGTTACAGCGCGTGATTGAGGACAGCTATAAGCGTCTGATCGCAGGAGCTATAGAAAGGGAGATTAGAAGCGACCTGACAGAGAAAGCTGAGGATGGTGCAATCACGGTCTTTGGAAAGAATTTGAAACAGCTTCTGATGCAGCCTCCTATTGCAGGTCATGTAGTGCTTGGATGGGATCCGGCATTTCGTACCGGATGTAAGCTTGCAGTGGTGGATGCCACAGGTAAGGTGTTGGATACTGTTGTCATTTATCCTACTGAACCACAGAAGAAGATTGCGGAGTCTAAGAAGATTGTTCATAATCTGATAAAGAAATATGGAGTTACTTTGATATCGGTAGGTAACGGTACGGCATCGAGAGAGTCGGAGCAGGTTATTGTCGAGCTGCTTAAGGAGATTCCCGAGAAGGTTCAGTACATTATTGTTAATGAAGCCGGAGCATCTGTGTATTCGGCAAGTAAATTGGCGACAGAGGAGTTCCCGAATTTTGATGTTGGACAGCGTAGTGCAGCTTCAATTGCAAGACGTTTGCAGGATCCACTTGCGGAGCTTGTAAAGATAGATCCGAAGTCGATCGGTGTTGGTCAGTATCAGCATGACATGAACCAGAAGAAATTGGGAGAGGCATTGACCGGTGTTGTAGAGGACTGTGTTAATAAGGTGGGCGTTGATCTCAATACTGCATCAGCATCATTGTTGGAGTATGTGTCCGGTGTATCTAAGCCTATTGCCAAAAATATTGTGGCATATCGCGAGGAGAACGGAAAGTTTACGAACCGAAAGCAGTTACTTAAGGTCGCAAAGCTGGGTCCGAAGGCATATGAACAGTGTGCCGGATTTATGAGAATAATGGATGGAGATAATCCGTTGGATTTCACTAGTGTGCATCCGGAAAGCTATGAGGCAGCAACTAATCTGTTGGAGAAGCTGGGTTATTCTTTGGAGGATATAACAAGTCAGGGAGTGGTAGGATTATCGCTTTTAGCTAAGGACAGAGCGAAACTGGCAGAACAACTTGGTATCGGTGAACTTACACTTGATGATATAATCAAAGAATTGGAGAAGCCTGCAAGAGATCCGCGTGAGGATATGCCTGCACCGATTCTCCGTACAGATGTTATGGAGATGGAGGATCTTCAGGAGGGAATGGTGCTCAAGGGTACTGTCCGCAATGTTATCGATTTTGGTGCATTTGTAGATATCGGAGTTCATCAGGACGGGCTTGTTCACATTTCTCAGCTCACTAATGAGAAGTTCATCAAACATCCGCTTGAAGTGGTTAGCGTTGGAGATATTGTTGAGGTCAAGGTGCTTTCTGTTGATCTCAAGAGAAAGAGAATTCAGCTTTCGATGATATTGTGATGTGGTGGAAAAAGAGGATTTGACATATGGAAGATAATAAACAGATTACATTTTCCGTGCAGATGACATGGAAGGAGATATATAAGTTTACAATGTATCATACTTATCACAGCTTTGCCGGAATATTGGGATTGATTTTGTCGATAATGGCACTTGCTAATCTTATCATTTCTTTTAACAGGCTTTCGGCTCAGAGCAAGACGATAATGGCAATCGTGGCGGCATGGTTTCTTATTTTTGAGCCGCTAAGAATGCTTGGCCGCTCAAAAAGTCAGATGAAGCTTTCCAAGGCGTACAAGAAGCCTCTTAATTATACGATAAATGAGGAGGGAATCACAGTTTCGCAGGATGAGGAAAGCCAGACTATTGAATGGAAGCAGCTTTTTAAGATTGTGGAGTCAAAATCACAGTTTCTTGTATATAGTAACCGTATCAATTCGTTTATCTTTCCAAAGAGCAGTCTTGATGGTAAAGCAGATGAGTTGGGAGAAGCAATGGTGGAGTATTCGAAGGATACAATGGTCAAGATGTTAGGCGGAATGAAGAAACGCAAAACGCAGAGATGATAAATGTATGAATTTTGCAACTGTTCAGGCAGCATTTCGTATTTACTGCGAGATGCGTATGAAAGTATAGGAGATACAGATGGAATATGATAGTTTGAATCCTGATGATACATATGAATTAGCTAAGAAATTGGGGCAGCAGGCTAAAGCGGGAGATGTGATTTGCCTGATTGGTGATTTGGGAGTGGGAAAGACATTATTTTCACAAGGTTTTGCCAGAGGGGTTGGGATTGAAGAATATGTCAACAGTCCTACATTTACAATCGTACAGGAATATGAAGGGACAGATGACAGAAGACTTAAGCTGTATCATTTTGATGTATATCGAATAGAGGATTCCGAAGAGATGGAAGAAGTTGGATTTACGGATATGATATATGGCGACGGGGTGTCACTGATTGAATGGGCAGACATGATATCAGATATATTACCGGATAAGTACACGAAAGTTACTATCGAGAAGAACCTTGAAAAAGGTTTCGACTACCGGAAGATTGTGGTAACTGAGATTGGATGATGATGAAGTTTGTCAGAAATTATGTTTTGCAATTAAGCTTAAACTGATTAGTATCTTGTGTTAAGTCATACAGGAGCGAGATTTTATTGTATCAATGATTTTAGGAGGACATGTATAATGAAGATTCTTGCAGTGGATAGTTCCGGACTGGTTGCTTCTGTGGCAATTGTTGAAGATGATAACCTGATTGCGGAATATACGGTTAATTATAAGAAGACACATTCTCAGACACTGCTCCCTATGCTTGATGAGATTGTAAAGATGACAGAAACAGATCTTAATACAATAGATGCGATTGCCGTCGCAAAAGGACCGGGATCATTTACAGGTCTTAGGATAGGATCGGCAACGGTAAAAGGATTGGGATTTGCACTTGACAAGCCGATTATCGGTGTGCCGACGGTAGAGGGACTCGCTATGAATCTGTATGATACCAAGGCACTTATTTGTCCTATGATGGATGCGAGAAGGAATCAGGTATATACAGGCCTTTATCGGTTTCAGAATCATACATTGCAGGTTGTGAAGGATCAGATTCCGATTGCAGTGGAAGAACTTATAGATACACTTAATCTTCTAGGTGAGGAGGTTGTGTTCTTAGGTGACGGTGTACCTGTGTATGAGTCTGTTATTAAAGAGAGAATTCAGGTGACGTATTCCTTTGCCCCCGCTCATGTCAATAAGCAGAGGGCAGCGGCGTTAGCAGTAAGGGCATCTGAGTATTGGAAGAGTGGAATATATGAATCTGCTGATGATTTTATTCCTGAATACTTAAGGTTGTCACAGGCTGAGAGAGAACGGGCAGAGAAAGAGAAAGCGATGGTCAATTAAGAGAGAGCGGGCAGAGAAAGAGAAAGCGATGATCAATTAAAGAATAGCAGAAATCTTAACAATTAATCTTTGAATAAACAAGGGAATTCGAATATACGTAGCATGATTAATACGTGACAGGTGTTTTATATGATAGAAATCG
>CAJOLO010000002.1 GCA_905235345.1 uncultured Lachnospiraceae bacterium | reverse complement strand
TTCGACAGTTAATAATGTGGGAATAGGTATATATTCAGAAGATTCAGTTAATTATTTTGATATTATTTTGGTTTCGGAGAATTGAATGTTTTATGAAAAAGCAATTTAATATACGCAGAAAAATTGAGGCACAGGCATCATATGGATGCTTGTGCCTCAATGCTTTTGAAACTATACTATTCCGGATAGCCGGGTTATTGGTACGTCTGATAGTAAATCAATATACCGGGATAATATTACTGTATGAATGTATAGAAGGATTTGATTCCATCAAGTGTTGAAGACATATTAAGTAATATTGCGTCTAATAAGGGTGATTGCAGTCATGGCTTCGACAACTACAACTGCACGGGGAACAATTACCGGGTCATGTCTTCCTTTTATTGAAATATTAATTTCCTCATTATTTTTATTAACGGTAGTTTGTTCTTTGAGGATTGAAGGAGTTGCCTTAAAGCTGGCTCTGACAAGAATATCACTTCCGTCACTTATACCTCCGAGTATGCCTCCTGCATGGTTTGAACTTTTTATAATAGATGAGCTGTTATAATTGTCTGATGTTGAATTATTGTTGTCAGGATTGTTTTCACATAGTATGAAACCATCATTATTATCGGATCCTTTTTTTCTTGAAACAGATATACCATCCCCGATCTCAACACCTTTTACAGCACCTATTGACATAAGAGCTTTTGCAAGATTAGCATCTAACTTCTCAAATACAGGATCACCGATTCCTGCCGGAGCACCTGAAACCTTGCATTCGATTACTCCGCCGATTGAATCGTGATCTTTTGATATTTCTTCAATGTATCGACCTGCATTATCAGCAGCTTGTTTATCAGGCATATATAACATATTGTTCATTATTTCATTTTCGTCAAAGTTGTCATATGATATTTCTATATCGCCGATAGAACGGGTATATGTGGTAAATGAAATTCCAAGCTCTTTAAGTATTTTGATAGCTACGGCACCTGCGGCAACCCGGGCTGCGGTTTCGCGTCCCGATGAACGTCCGCCGCCTCTGTAATCTCTGAAACCATACTTTTTATCGAAGGTATAGTCGGCATGCCCCGGACGATAATAAGAGGCGATTTCACTATAATCCCCTGAATGTTGGGATGTATTATATAATATCATTGATATAGGGGTTCCTGTTGTCTTGCCATCAAAAACACCGGATAATATCTCTATTTCATCATCTTCCTTTCGGGGAGTTGTGTATCTGGACTGTCCGGGTTTTCTTCGGTCAAGATACGGCTGAATATCAGCTTCTGACAGCGAAAGCCCTGCCGGACATCCGTCGATAACAACTCCTAACGCTTTTCCGTGGGATTCTCCCCAGGTTGATATTTTGAATATGTTTCCTAATGTTGATCCTGCCATTGTATTTCTCCTTATATATGCTTCTCTCTTAATATAAATCTGAAATATATTTTTTGCAAACTTTTATGATTAGTATCGTTAAAGTATATACACCATGTGTTATGTTAGCATATATACGTCTTTACTGCAAAGATTTTTATTTATTTGTTAAAATTATCTTATTTTTTAAGAAAAAACTTTACAAATATGGTGCTTTATTATATAGTTACTAAAGTTAAATAATAGTAAAATATATCGGCTATGACAGGATGTTGTTATATCGGGTGTAGACCTGATCGATATATAAAGATTTTTATTTAAGAACAGGAGAGAAGAATGAGTAAACCAGTAGTTGCCATTGTTGGCAGACCTAATGTTGGAAAATCTACGCTGTTTAATGTGTTGGCCGGTTCCAAGATATCAATTGTCAAGGATACTCCGGGAGTGACCAGAGACAGGATATATGCTGACGTTAACTGGCTGGATTATAATTTTACAATGATAGATACCGGCGGTATTGAACCGGAAAGTGATGATATTCTTTTGAAGAGTATGAGACAACAGGCGGAGGTGGCAATGCTTACGGCTGATGTTATTATCTTTCTGGTCGATGTAAGACAGGGGCTTCAGGATGCTGACGGCAAGGTTGCTGATATGTTAAGAAGAAGTCAGAAACCTGTGGTTTTAGTTGTCAATAAAGTGGATAATTTTGATAAATTTATGCCGGATGTGTATGAGTTTTATAATCTTGGATTAGGTGATCCTTTTCCGGTTTCAGCAGCTTCACAGTTAGGACTTGGAGATATGCTTGATGAGGTGGTATCTCATTTTGATATGGATGAAAAGGGCGATGAAGAGGATGAACGTCCTAAGGTTGCTATAATAGGAAAGCCTAATGTGGGAAAAAGTTCTATTATCAATAAACTTCTCGGTGAAGACAGGGTTATTGTTTCGGACATTGCCGGAACGACAAGAGATGCCATTGATACAGTGGTTACAAGGGATGACAGGGAATATGTGTTTATTGATACAGCAGGACTAAGAAGAAAGAGTAAGGTTAAAGAAGAGCTGGAAAGGTATTCGGTTATTCGTACAGTGACTGCCGTAGAACGTGCAGATGTATGTGTGCTGGTCATTGATGCGACTGAAGGTGTTACCGAGCAGGATGCTAAGATTGCAGGGATTGCCCACGAACGCGGTAAAGGCATGATTATTGCTGTGAATAAATGGGATGCTTTACAGGATAAGAATGATAAGAGTGTATATAAGTTTACTGAGGAGATACGAAGAATTCTCTCATTCATGCCTTATGCCGAGATTATATTTATTTCAGCAAAGACTGGTCAGAGGCTTCCGAAATTATTCGATCTTATAGATGTTGTTGTTGATAATCATGCACTTCGTGTAAGTACCGGTGTATTAAATGAGATTCTGACGGAAGCTGTTGCAATGCAGGAGCCTCCGTCAGATAAGGGAAAGAAGCTTCGCATATATTATATTACCGAAGTATCGGTTAAGCCGCCGACATTTGTTATATTTGTTAATGACAAAAGCCTTACACATTTTTCATATACGAGGTATATAGAGAACAGAATAAGAGAAGCATTCGGTTTCAGGGGAACTCCGTTACATTTTATTATTAGAGAACGCAATGTTAAGGGATGATTGGAAGTAGAATTACACGATAGTAATATAGAAGGGTCGAAAGAAAAGATGGAAATTGTGGCAAGATTACTTTGCGTATTTTTTGGTTACTGTATCGGTCTGTTACAGACCTCATATATATATGGGAAACTGCATGGTATTGATATCAGGGAACATGGAAGCGGCAATGCAGGTACTACCAATGCACTAAGGGTGCTAGGAAAAAAAGCAGGTCTTATTGTATTTGCGGGAGACCTTTGTAAGGCCGTTGTAACATGTGTTATTGCAAGATATGTTGGAATACATTATTTCCCTGATATTGTTTATCCTGTGATATTATGGGCAGGACTTGGGGTGGTTATCGGACATAATTATCCTTTTTATATGAATTTCAAGGGTGGTAAAGGAATTGCGGCAACTGCCGGAGTTGTGCTTGGAATTTTTGACTGGAGAATTATAGGTGTGTGTCTTTTGGCATTTGTTATAACAGTTATTGTTACCCGATATGTATCGTTAGGATCACTTGTTGTTGTAAGTCTGTTCTTTATTATGTTTGTTTGTCTTGGAATTACGGGAAGGATAATTAATCCCGTAACGGGGATAGCTTTTTCGGGAGCAGACCTGATAGAATGCTATATAATTATATTTTTGTTTGGCAGCCTTGCATTTTACAGACATAAGGCGAATATAGTCAGGTTGATACATGGTGAAGAGAATAAGATTTTTTCAAAAAAACAGGAGGAATAGTGAGATGAATGTAGGAATACTGGGTGCCGGAAGTTGGGGTACGGCTTTATCCATACTTCTTTCCGGTAACGGACATAATGTTACGGTATGGTCAATTGATCCGGAAGAAATTCTTATGTTAAAGGATTATAGGGAGCAGAGATTTAAGCTTCCCGGAGTTATCATTCCAAGTACAGTTCAGTTTACAATTGATTTGGAGACGGCACTTAAAGATGCGGAGCTTGTTGTGTGTGCAGTTCCTTCTACTTTTGTACGTACAACGATGAAGAATGCTTCGGCATATATTAAGGCCGGAACGATAGTTGTCGATGTAGCAAAGGGTATCGAGGACAAGACATATAAGACTATGACGAAGATAATAGAAGAGGAATGTCCGCAGGCAAGAAGCGGTATTCTTTCAGGTCCCAGTCATGCAGAGGAGGTTGGAAGAGGAATTCCTACTACAGTGGTTGCCGGCTCGAAGGACAGAACAGTTGCCGAAACTATTCAGGATGTATTTATGAATGAGTATTTCAGAGTATATACAAGTTCTGATGTGATTGGAATTGAGCTTGGCGGGTCCTTGAAGAATGTTATTGCATTGGCTGCCGGAATCGTTGATGGACTGGGATATGGAGATAATACTAAGGCAGCTTTGATGACAAGAGGAATTGCCGAGATAAGCAGACTTGTAACGGCAATGGGTGGTAATATTGAGACAGTTGCCGGACTTTCTGGAATCGGTGATCTTATTGTAACCTGTACTTCAAAACACTCACGCAATCATAATGCCGGTGTTCTAATAGGCCAGGGGAAAAATTATCATGAGGCTATGGATGAGGTGAAGATGGTGGTTGAGGGAGTGTACTCTGCTAAAGCTGCAGCCGAGCTTGGAAGCAGATATAATGTGTCTATGCCGATAGTTGAGTCTGTCAACAGAGTTTTGTTTGAGGATGCTAATGCCAAAGAAGAGGCATTAGGACTTCTTCTTCGTGACAGAACCCTTGAATCGGATAGTGTTGGATGGGAAAGCTGAAGCATATAAGATGATTGAATTATCGGGTATGTTAACAGAGCTATCGAAACTCCAATGTAATAAGACAATGTATAGGATGTTATTTGCTCATATGTAAGAATGATTTTCATTGATAAATTTTTATAAAAGTTAACAGTAATATAAATAACTGCTTCTGCATATATTCTTTTTAGGATAAATACGATTATTATAAGGAGGATATTATGAAGGAGCAGTTTGACGTTTATGCAGATATAAAGGATCGTACCGGTGGAGAGATGTACATAGGTGTTGTTGGCCCGGTAAGAACCGGTAAGTCTACATTCATTAAGAGATTTATGGAAAATCTTGTGCTTCCTAAGATGGAGGATGGACCGGAAAAGAGAAGAACAGTTGATGAACTTCCACAGAGTGGGTCGGGGAGAACCATAACAACTACTGAGCCTAAATTCATACCTAAGGAGGCTGCTACGATAACGCTTAATGATGAGACAGAAGTCAATGTTCGTCTTGTGGATTGTGTGGGGTATATGGTAGATGGAGCTACAGGTCATCTTGAAGAAGACAGGGAGAGACTTGTCAAGACACCCTGGTATGACTATGAGATACCATTCACAAAAGCAGCACATATCGGTACCAGAAAAGTTATGACAGATCATGCAACTATCGGAATTATTATGACCAGCGACGGTTCCTTTGGGGATATTGACAGAGAAGATTATGTTCCTGTTGAAGCAGAGATCATCTCTGAGATGAAGGCTCTTTCTAAGCCGTTTATTGTTGTGCTTAACAGCGTTCGCCCATCCAGTCCCGACGTTATCGAGATGGCTGAAAAACTTACCAATCAGTACGGCGTGAAGGTGCTTCCGGTCAATTGTGATCAGTTGAAAAGCAGAGATATCATTGAGATTTTGAAGAATATTCTGCTGGAATTTCCGATAAGCCGGATAAGATTTTTTATACCTAAATGGGCTGAGACGTTAGAAGTTGAAAGTCCGATCAAACAGGCACTTCTTTCTTATGCAAAGCAGGTTCTGGATTCTGTTTCAAATATGAAGGATGTTTATGATATTGAGCAGGCTGACAGTGAGTATATTAGTGATGCTGTAATATCGAACCTTGATCTTAAAGATGGAACTGTTGATTTCAACTTGAATATACCTGAAAAATACTATTATGATATGTTGTCAGTTCTTCTTGATGCACCTGTGGATAATGAATATGATTTTCTGAAAATGCTTAAAGACGTGGCCGGTAAACGAAAGGAATACAGTCGTGTGGCAGACGCCATGGAGAGTGTTCAGATGAAAGGGTATGGACTTGTAATGCCTGAGAAGGAAAATATTACGCTGGCAGAGCCTGAACTTATCAAGCACGGGAATAAGTACGGTATCAAGATAAAAGCCAATGCACCGTCTCTTCATTTCATTAAAGCTAATGTATCGACTGAGATAGCACCGATTGTCGGAACTGAGGAACAGGCGAATGACTTTCTTAATAATATGCGTGAGCAGATGAAGAATTCTCCTGAAGCATTGTGGAATATCAACATATTCGGAAAGACTGTGGAACAGATGGTTGAAGAAGGGCTTATATCAAAGTCTAATAAGATTAATGACGAATCCCAGATAAAACTTCAGGATACGATGGAAAAGATAATTAATGACAGCAATGGAGGAATGGTGTTTATAATTATTTAAGACACATATTATTTCCGGATAAACTAATGTCATTCATTTATAATCTGTTCATATATCACTTTGTATATCTCAGAAGGAGATGCCCCCACCTTTAAACCATGTGTAGGTGGGGGCAGATTAGTCTCAGATGGAAGATGACTTCTGCTTTAAACGCGCAGTACACTAAGTGTTTTTTCTGATTTGCAGTATTACAGGAAATCCTTGCATATGCTATTTAAATAGTTTATAATCAAATAATTATCAAAAACAGTTTGCAAAACATATAAAGGCAAGGATAACGATTATTTATTCTTTGGAAATGTTACAGGCTGCTATCGTGAAGAAAGAAGGATAAATAAATGAGAATTGAATTGGAGGACATGGAAAAGAAGGAGAATTCGGAAGATGGGGAACAAGAGGATTCGAAAGAAAAAAGGGTATACGAATCCGATCTTACCAGAAAAGAAAAAATAGCCTTGGAACGTAAAAAGCTTAGTGAGATGAATTTCCGACAAAAAATCGAATATATGAAGGATTATTATGCATTTGTTCTTATAATTATTCTTATTGTCGGTGTTATGATCTATACAGGAGCTGTGATATACCATAATAAAAGGATGGAGACGATTCTTTCTGTGGCAATTGTGGACGACGGGATTGATTATGTCGAGCAGATGATTAATTTTGAAACAGAACTTGACGAATATTATGGGATTGAAGGTGAAAAGTATAAACAAGTGAAGATTGATTCGGGAGTTGCTTCGGATGATAATATTGCGGATAGTGCAAAGATGATGATCATGATGAACCCGGATGTTACAGATGTATTTATATGCGACAAAGCCACATATGAAATATATCACGAGGAAGATTATTTTACTGATTGGAAAGAGATTTTGGGTGATGATTATGCTTCTTATGAACAATATGTAGAAGACGATAAATTGTTAAGTCTTGCAGCGAGTGAGAAGTGGAAAGATTATGAACTGGTTTCATATGAGCCGGCTTACCTGATAGTCACAAAGGGTGCAAAGCATGAGGAGGAGATACAGAAACTGGTGGAATTCTTTCTGAGCGAATAGTTATAACTTTGAGTTTGCGTTTTATTATCATTTAATATATAATAGCGGAGAAAAATATAAGATAGGATAATATGAGATGGACATAGAATATAAACTGCAGGTCTTTGAGGGCCCGCTGGATCTGTTGCTATATCTTATAGAAAAGAATAAGGTTGATATATATGATATTCCGATAGTTACGATAACTGAGCAGTATCTTGATTATGTGGGACAGATGCAGGAGCATAACATGGATGTCATGAGTGAGTTTCTTGTCATGGCGGGAATGCTTTTGCAGATTAAGGCTAAGATGCTTCTGCCACGTGAGGAAACCGAGGAGGAAGAAGAGGAAGATCCGAGAGCGGAACTGGTGCGTAGACTTATTGAGTATAAGATGTATAAGTATGCTGCATTAGAGCTTAAGGATATGGAACTTGATGCTGCCAAGAATTTCTATAAAAAAGCTACGATTCCTAAAGAAGTATCAACATATAAGGAGGTAGTTGATCCGGCTGAGTTGGTTTCGGATATAACCTTAAGACAATTGAATGATATCTTTAAGTCTGTCATGAAGAAGCAGGTGGACAAGATCGATCCGATTCGTTCTAAGTTTGGTACGATTGAAAGGGAAGAAATCAACATTGAAGATCGTATGGTGCAGATAAGGGAAGAAGTAAAGGGACTTAAGGGAATCAATTTCAGAACTTTGCTTGAAGCACAGCCCTCAAGGATGAATATTATTATAACTTTTATGTCTGTTTTGGAACTTATGAAGGTTGGCGCTATTGTCATAAGGCAGGAGAAGATATTTGGTGAGATTGTAATTGATTCACTTGATGATATTGATTCTGTCATTGAGCCGATGACGGCTTCGGGAGTATCGGATTCGGAATCAATGAGTGGAAACAACAATACGTGAGGAGTTATTAACTTACAGAACTGTTAAGAGGATTGTAATGATGGAAGATGATAAGGAAGAAATTATCGATATGATAAGTGTAGATGATGTTGCAGGTGACGTTATTCCGGAAAGCACTGAAGAACCGAAAAGCAACGAAGCATCGGAAGAGTATAAAGCACCGGAAAGCAACGAAGCATTGGAAGATAACGAAGCACCGGAAAGCAACGAAGCATTGGAAGAGAATGAAGCACCGGAAAGCAATGAAGCATTGGAAGAGAACGAAGCACCGGAAAGCAATGAAGCATTGGAAGAGAATAAAGTACCGGAAAGTATAGATTATGAGGCTGTAGAGGGGCGTATAGAAGCAATCCTTTTCTCTTTGGGAGAAGCGGTTGACAGAGAACAGCTTGCACAGGCGTTAGAGATTGATGTTGAGACAGTTGTCAGAATAATACATAACATGATGGACAAGTATGACAGTGTTGACAGAGGCATTAGAATCATTGAGCTTGAGAATTCATTTCAGATGTGTACCAAGGCAGATTACTATGATACTCTGGTAAAGATATTGAATGTTCCCAAGAAACATGTGCTTACGGATGTGCTTTTAGAGACTCTATCCATTATTGCATATAAACAACCAATAACAAGACAGGAGATTGAGGCTATACGAGGAGTTTCTTGTGCACATACAGTTAATAAGCTTATAGAGTATAATCTTGTTCAGGAGGTTGGACGCTTGGAGGCTGTAGGAAGACCTATACTGTTTGGCACTACAGATGAGTTCTTAAGATGCTTCGGAGTGCAGTCTACAGATGAGCTTCCTATAATCACACCGGATAAGATTGAAGATTTCAAACAACAGGCAATTGAAGAAGCACAACTTACATTTGCTCCCGTAAAAGATTAGTAATGTGAATAGTACACATTCAGTTGCGTTTGTATTATAAAATGAATATATTGATTAGAATATAAAGAATGGCATGTTCATATATTTAGATTAAAGACAGTAAATCAAAGCATTGTAATTCCGGTTATGATTATCAATGAATAATTAAACGCGGTCAGAATGCCGGCATTTTACATTATAAAATCTAAGTGGGGAAGCATGTCATTTTTTTCAACATTAAAAAATAAGATTCGTGAAACATATTTATTATGGCTTTTTTCTTTTTTTCTGATTATTTCATGTGTTATTATACATATTTATCATAAGGACGATTTACCTGACCGTCATATTATTTCAGAAGCTGGTAACAGGTTACATACATATTATTCATATGATTACGGTGAAGATGCTGATATGACTTGTGATGGTACGGATAATATTATTGTGGTTAATGAAATTGACAAAAATGTTACTAATAATAAAAATGACAGTATTGATAATGCGGCTGTTGGGATATCTTCGGAGATTGATTCACTTTATGCAAAGTATGCTCTTTTGATGGACAGTGATAACGGGAGAGTTCTCTATGAAAAGAATGGTTATACTAAGGCACCCATGGCCAGTACAACAAAGATTATGACGCTTATCGTTACACTGGAAAATGCTAATCTTGATGATGTTGTTACGGTTTCATCATATGCTGCCTCTATGCCCGATGTTCAACTTAATATAAAGAGTGGTGAGCAGTATAGATTGGGTGATTTATTATATTCGCTTATGTTAGAGTCACATAACGATTCGGCGGTTGCGATTGCAGAGCATGTGGGCGGAAGTGTTGAGGGTTTTGCAGAACTTATGAATAACAAGGCTCAGGAACTTGGTGCTTATAACACACATTTTGTCACACCTAACGGACTTGATCACAAAGAGCATTACACAACTGCATACGACCTTGCGCTTATCGCAGCTTATGCTATTAAAAATTCAACATTTTGTGATATTATCGGTACTCCGACATATTCCTTTCATGAGCAGACAACAGGGCGGTTGTTTACGGTTAACAACAAGGACAGATTTCTTACATCGTATCCGGGTGCTATCGGTATTAAGACAGGTTTTACGGGTAATGCAGGATATTGCTTTGTTGGTGCGGTTGACAGGGACGGAAAACATCTTGTCAGTGTTGTGCTGGCATCGGGATGGCCTCCTCACAAGATGTATAAATGGCAGGATACCACAAAGCTTATGGATTATGGTCTTAATAACTTTGAGATGAAGGAGGTTATCTCTTCCGGTACGGAATATCAACAGATACCTGTGGAACGAAGCATTGAGGGAGGAGGCGTCACACCATACACGAAGGATAGTGTATCTTTATTGCTTTCTGAAGATGAGACTGTTATCTATGATATCAAATTGCCGGAATTATTGACCGCACCGGTTAAACGAAATGCAACTGTCGGAAGTGTTACAATATATATTGACGGTGAAAAATATTGCATATTACCTCTTTATACAAAAGAAGAAAAGAGTCTGCTGACTTATAATTATATCTTCGGAAAGACACTTGCCAGATATTTTTTGGGTGGAAGTTGACTTTCTTATTACGACGTGTTAAACTAATGCAACTGTTCCTGATTGAATTAATCAGGGACTTAGGCTATAGAATGCAGTGACTTACATATCATTGGGATATGTATGGTTGGAAGTAATTACACGTTTAATTATAAAGGAGTATTTACAATGGGTTTACATTATATTTCCGAGGTCCCGTCAGCAGAGGAGATTAGAGAATTGTTTCCGATGAGCCGGGATTTGATAAAAATTAAGGAAGAAAGAGATAAGGAGATTGCGAAGGTTTTTACCGGAGAATCGAATAAGTTTCTGGTGATCATCGGTCCCTGTTCAGCGGATAATGAAGAAGCAGTAATTGATTATACGGTTCGTCTGGCTAAGGTACAGGAGAAGATTAAAGATAAGATCATCATTGTTCCGCGAATCTATACCAATAAGCCAAGGACTAACGGTTCGGGATATAAGGGTATGCTGCATCAGCCCAATCCGGAAGAGAAACCTAACTTTATTGAAGGTCTGAAAGCAATTAGAAAAATGCATATTGACTCAATCAGGGAATCCGGACTGACAGCGGCGGATGAAATGTTATACTCGGATAATTGGAATTATATGTCTGATGTTTTATCGTATGTAGCAATAGGTGCCCGTTCTGTAGAAAACCAGTCACACAGGCTGATTGCTTCCGGTATTGATGTGCCGGTTGGAATGAAGAATCCGACGTCCGGAGATTTTACCGTTATGATGAATTCTTGTATCGCGGGACAATCCAAGCATACATTTATGACATCGGGATGGGAAGTGAAGTCGGATGGTAATCCTCTGACACATTGTATACTGCGGGGATCTGTAAGCCGTCACGGTTCGTCAGTACCTAACTATCATTATGAGGATCTGATAAGGCTTCATGAGGCTTATGAACGGTTTGAAGTATTGAAAAATCCTGCGGTTATCGTAGATGCAAATCATAATAATTCAGGAAAAAAATGGGAACAGCAGCCCAGAATCGTCAAGGAGATTCTTCATAGTATGCGTCACAGTGATGATGTCGCAGAGCTGGTTAAGGGTGTCATGATAGAGTCCTATATAGAAGATGGTAATCAACCTGTTGGTGGAGGTTGTTACGGGAAATCCATCACTGATCCATGCCTGGGCTGGGAGAAGTCAGAAAGATTGCTTTTAGAGATGGCAGATATTTTGAAATAAACAGAGGTTATTGCAGCCTATCCGACGATCGTGTTTTCGTGCGAGACTCGGATAGGCTTTTTTTTGATTTTAAAATCTTTTTTTTGTATAAAATTAAGGTTTATGTTGATATTTTTTGGAGTTTTTTGTATAATATTTACATGTTTTGGTTGGGAGGTGTACGGTTCTGGTGGATTTTGGGAGGGGGAAGTGGATGAGCCGAAGAAAAAGAATTGCTATTATAGTTGGTCAGGCTGAAGAATATTATCAGAAGCATTTTATAGAGGGCTTTTTTAGTGAAGCTTTTAAGAATGATTGTGATGTTTGTGTGTTTTCCATGTATAGAATGTATCAGGAGCAAAACAACCGTGAGATTGGGGAAGCGACTATTTTTAAATTGATCAATTATGATATGTTTGATGCCATTGTTTTTATGATGAATTCGATTTGGACAGTGAGTATAACCGCACGATTAGAGGAAGATATTTACAGAAATTTTAAAGGACCGGTTGTAGTTATTGAGGGTGAGAGTAAATATTTTCCGACAATATGGAGCGATGGTTCTCAACCGGTGGCAGAGTTGGTGTCCCATCTTATTGAGGTTCATGGGATTAACGATATTGCATTTCTTACCGGTAAAAAGCGGAATTACCATGCAAGGTCCAGGCTGCAGGCGTTTAGAGATGTCATGGAACAGCATGGATTAGAGGTGCGGGAAGATCGTATATTCTATGGTGATTTCAATTATCAAAGTGGAGAAGACTGTGCAAAACAACTATGTGAACATCGAGATGATTTACCACAGGCTATTGTATGCGTGCATGATTATCTGACTAATGGTCTGTGTGATACATTGGAGGCAGAGGGAATCAGAATACCGGAGGATATTGCGGTTGTTGGGGTTGACATAGCGGCAAAAGAACAGAGCCGCTTTGAAATGCTCACGCATGCATCTATTCCCGACAGAGATTGCGGAGTTTATGCAGCACAGTATCTTATTGCTCGGATGACCGGAAAAGATATGGAGTTTAAGGTAATTAAAGCCGATGTTACTATGGGACTTAGTTGTGGATGTGATAAACAATCATCGCGGGATAACAGATCGTCTATAATCGGGGCTTCATTTGAAGCTGCAAAAAAGAAGGGATTTTTCTCTGCCGATAAATCTCTGCCGGAAAAGATTCTGGAGCAGAATAGCTTTGAAGAAGTTGTTGGTGCAGTCTATTCTAATTTATATATGCTTAATGATATCGAGAGCTTTCATTTATGTCTTACGCAGTATTGGGAGAATTTTAAACAACATCTTACAGAAAGCAGACCCGGTACAAAATACACGGAAAAAATGTTGCATGTGATTCGGTATGACCGGACGAATGAAAAAAAGAGTCGGATCAGTTTTACGGATACATTTCTTAAGTCTGAACTTTTACCAGAGCTTGAAGAAGAAAGGGATGAGCCTGCAGGTTATTTTTTTACACCGGTTTTCTTTCAAACGCAATGCTTTGGGTATGCGGTCTTAAGCTACGGTTCAAAGATAAGAAGTTATGACATGTTGTATAGGCTGTGGATCAATACCGTATGCTGGGGATTTGAGAGTGTGTATCGATATGAACTTATACAGGCGTTCCAGTCTAAAACAGTCAAACGCAGGATTGCAGAGAAGTTTGCCGGTTATGATGATAATGTTGTAGCTGCAATGACAAGACTTGGTGTTGATGAGCGACAGGAACTGGACGAGGTTGAGAAGATTCTGAATGAGAATCAACTTACTTATTATTTTCAGCCTATTGTCAGCGCAAAGAATGGGGAAATATACGCTTATGAGGCATTGATGCGCTCTAAGTCGCAAAAGAATATTTCTCCTCTTAGAATTATTAAGTATGCGGATTTACTTGATCGTCTCGTAGAGGTGGAAAGAGCTACTTTTTTGAATGTATTAGATATTATAGATAAGAATCAGGAGATGTTTGACGGTAAAAGAGTGTTTATCAACAGTATTCCCGGAATTAAGATGGATAACAGAGATTACGTCCTTGTGGAGGATATGATTCAGAATAATTCAGGTGTTGTTGTAGTAGAACTTACGGAGCAGGCAGAACTGGAGGATGAAGTGCTTCGCGAGATGAAAGGTGTATATAACCGTTTGGGAGTCGGTGTTGCTGTAGATGATTATGGAACCGGATATTCGAATGTCAGTAATCTGCTCAGATACATGCCGAACTATGTAAAGATTGACCGCTTGCTGTTAAGCGGTATACAGAATGATTTTCAAAAGCAGCATTTTGTGAGAGAGATTATTGAGTTTTGTCATAACAATAATATTTTAGCACTGGCAGAAGGAGTAGAGACGGTAGAAGAACTTGAAGCTGTTATTATGATGGGAGTTGATCTGATTCAGGGATTTTATACGGCGAGACCTTCTGAAGAGATTATTTCATCAATCGATAATAAAGTGAAAGGTGAGGTGATACACTTTCAACAGGAACGTCAGAGTGAAATGAAAAAGAATCTTAATAAATCAGATAAAACAACCCGTGTTTTCTTAAACAGTGTAGAAAAAGAGGGAAATAGTAATATTGTTGTCGGGCACGACGGAATAATGTATAAAGATATTACTTTTGTCGGAACGCCGGAAAAAGAGATTGATTTTAATATAGAAATTCAAAGCGGATATTCAGGTACGATTACACTGGAAAATGTGCATTTTTCCAACGATAAACAGCGTCATTGTATTGAACTTGATGGTGAATGTGACGTAAAACTGATCGTAAAAGGAGATTAATATGAATAAAGAACCCGAAAGGATGATAATACGAGGAATGATAATGACACTTGAACGACACGAAAAAAGCTGACAAAAAAGCTGATTACACGAAAAAAGTTCTTGAACTCTTAAAATTATTGTGATATAATTCCACTCGTTGACTTGTGCAGATAAGGAGACGGGTGGTTTTTAATTTAAAAGTAAGAATCCATGTTTCTTAATATGTTCAAGTCATACACTAATATAATACACAACGGTGGATTCTTAGATGGTTGCAGATTTGTGTTCATGAACGCGAGACACAGATTTGTTTCTAAGTACTGAACCCGTTGGAAGAAGTAAACCAGGAGGTATGATTATGAGCGTTATTTCAATGAAGCAATTGCTTGAAGCAGGTGTACATTTCGGACACCAGACAAGAAGATGGAACCCTAAGATGGCTGAGTACATTTATACTGAGCGTAACGGAATCTACATCATTGACTTACAGAAGTCTGTCGGTAAGGTAGATGAGGCTTATGAAGCAGTTAAGAAATGTGCTTTGGAAGGTGGAAAGATCCTTTTTGTAGGTACTAAGAAGCAGGCTCAGGATGCAATAAGATCAGAGGCAGAGCGTTGCGGTATGTATTTTGTTAACGAGAGATGGTTGGGAGGTATGCTTACCAACTGGACCACTATTGAGACACGTATTGCTACACTTAAGAAGTATGAGCAGATGGAAGAGGATGGAACTTTCGATGTTCTCCCTAAGAAAGAGGTTATCAAGATTCGCAAGGAGATGGATAAGCTTACAAAGAACCTTGGCGGAATCAAGGATATGGGTGGAGCACCTGATATGATCTTTGTTGTTGATCCACGCAAAGAAAGAATCTGTATTCAGGAGGCTCATTCACTTGGAATTCCTCTTGTAGGTATTGCAGATACTAACTGTGATCCTGAAGAACTTGATTATGTTATTCCGGGTAATGATGATGCAATTCGTGCCGTTAAGCTTATTGTATCTAAGATGGCTGATGCAGTTATCGAAGGTAATCAGGGTGTTGATGCCGGAGCTGCAGATGATACAGAGGATTATGATGATGCAGTAGAAGAGGCAGATGCATAATATATAAATTGTGTTAATATATGAATGATTAAGTGATTGCGGAACGCTTTTCTGTTAATAAAAGGGTTTCGCAATTCCATGTTAAATGTTTGATTTGGAGGATATTATAATGGCTATTACAGCAAGTATGGTTAAAGATTTGAGAGAGCAGACCGGCGCAGGTATGATGGACTGTAAGAAAGCTCTTACTGAGACTGATGGTGATTTTGATAAGGCAGTGGAGTTTCTTCGTGAGAAGGGTCTTGCAACTGCTCAGAAGAAGGCAGGAAGAATTGCTGCTGAAGGTATTGTTGCTACAACAATTAAAGATGATGACAAGACAGCTGCTATTGTAGAGGTTAATGCCGAGACAGACTTTGTTGCTAAGAATGAAGTGTTCCAGACTTACGTTAAGGAAGTTGTAGAGCAGATTTCCAACTCTGAGGCTGCAGATGTTGATACATTCAAGACAGAGCCATGGGCACTTGACACTTCTATCACTGTTGCTGATAAGCATGCGGCTATGATCGCTAAGATTGGTGAGAATATGAATATCCGTCGCTTTGAGAAGATTGTTTCTGCTGACGGTATTGTTGTTTCATACATTCATGCAGGCGGTAAGATTGGTGTTTTAGTAGAGGCTGCTACAGACAATAATTCTGATGCTGTTAAGGAAGCTCTTAAGAATGTTGCAATGCAGATTGCGGCTCTCAATCCTAAGTATGTATCTACAGCAGATGTACCTGATGATTACAAGGAGCATGAGAAAGAAATCCTTATTGCACAGGCTAAGAATGATCCGAAGAATGCTAACAAGCCTGAGAATATCATTGAGAAGATGATAGAGGGACGTCTTAATAAGGAGCTTAAAGAGGTATGTCTCTTAGAGCAGGAATATGTTAAGGCAGAGAACAAGGAGACAGTTGCAAAGTATCTTGAGGCTGTTTCTAAGGAAGTTGGTTCTACAATCACTCTTAAGAAGTTCGTTCGTTTCGAGACAGGTGAAGGTCTCGAGAAGAAGAATGAGGATTTTGCCGCTGAGGTGGCTGCTCAGATGAACGCTTAGGCAGATGAATCAGACCATTTATAAGCCCTTAAATACCTATAAGGTTTTTAAGGGCTTTTGATATATTAGTATTTTACTTTAAGTATATGAGGATAAATAATTAATATATGAGAATTTATGTGTTTGAACTTATGATTTAAAGAATTTTCGGATTTTTGAGGGGATATTTGGTTGCAAATATCCCCTTTTTATGTTATAGTGTTTGCTGGATTGCGTAATTGCAAAATTATTAACGGAGGATTTTATTATGTCAAAAAAAGTAGTTTTAGCCGGCGCATGTCGTACGGCAATCGGAACAATGGGTGGTTCACTTTCCACAATTCCGGCACCGGAACTGGGATCTATCGTAATTAAGGAGGCACTTAACCGTGCCGGTGTTCCTGCTGAGCAGGTTGATCATGTGTATATGGGTTGTGTAATTCAGGCAGGTCAGGGACAGAATGTTGCACGTCAGGCATCTCTTAAGGCAGGTCTTCCTATTGAGACACCTGCTGTTACCATCAATGTTGTATGTGGTTCAGGTCTTAACTGTGTTAATATGGCTGCACAGATGATTCAGGCCGGTGATGCAGATATCGTTGTTGCAGGCGGTATGGAGAATATGTCATTGGCACCTTTTGCTTTACCTAACGGACGTTACGGTTACAGAATGACATGGCCAAGCCAGAGTCAGGGTGCATTGGTTGATACAATGGTTAAGGATGCTCTTTGGGATGCATTTAATGATTATCATATGATCAAGACAGCTGACAATGTAGCAGAGCAGTGGGGTCTTACAAGAGAAGAGCTTGATGAGTTTGCTGCAAACAGCCAGCAGAAGGCAAGCAAGGCAATTGCTGCAGGTGCATTCAAGAGAGAGATTGTTCCTGTTGAGATTAAGAAGAAGAAAGAGACTGTTATCTTCGATACAGATGAGGGACCTCGTGAGGGTGTGACTGCTGAATCTCTTTCTAAGCTTCGTGCACTTTATCCTGACGGAGTTGTTACAGCAGGTAATGCTTCAGGAATCAATGACGGTGCAGCTGCAGTTGTCGTTATGAGTGAGGAGAAGGCTAAGGAGTTAGGCGTTAAGCCTATGGCTACATTTGTTGCCGGTGCACTTGCAGGTGTTGCACCTGAGATTATGGGTGTTGGTCCTGTTGCTGCAACCAAGAAGGCTATGGCTAAGGCTGATTATAAGATTTCAGACTTTGACGTTATCGAAGCTAATGAAGCATTTGCTGCACAGTCTGTTGCAGTAGGTAAAGATCTTGGAATTGATGTTGAGAAACAGCTTAATCCTCGTGGAGGTGCTATTGCTCTTGGACATCCTGTTGGTGCTTCTGGTTGCCGTATCCTTGTTACACTTCTTCATGAGATGGAAGATATGGATGCAAAGAAGGGTCTTGCAACACTCTGTATCGGTGGCGGTATGGGTTGTGCAACCATTGTTGAGCGTGACTGATATTTTATTTTGAATATATAAATATTAAGCACTCATGCTTGTATTAAAGTATCTATATGAGTTTATTGCTAACGATTTGCAATATAAGATTATGTACTTTACCATCGGGCGTGTGAGCCCGGTGGTAAAGTGATGTTAATTACATTTGTGTGAATGATCGGATTACTTGGTTCGCACTGTGATTATATGATGCAGTTATTTAATCTGCAGACACAGTGTTTTGACATGATAATAATATAAAGGAGATTAATTCAATGGAATTTATCACATATGAACAGGATGGTTTTGTTGGTGTAATTACCATCAATCGTCCGAAAGCACTTAATGCTTTGAACAGCCAGGTGCTTGACGAATTGAATGACACATTAGATGCTGTAGATCTTGAGACAACAAGAGCACTTATTCTTACAGGTGCTGGCGATAAGTCATTTGTTGCAGGTGCAGATATCGGAGAGATGAGCACTCTTACGAAGGCAGAGGGCGAAGCTTTCGGTAAGAAGGGTAATGATGTGTTCAGAAAGCTTGAGACATTCCCTCTTCCTGTTATTGCTGCAGTTAACGGATTTGCTCTTGGTGGTGGATGCGAGATCTCAATGAGTTGTGACATCAGAATCTGTTCTGAGAATGCTATATTCGGACAGCCTGAGGTTGGTCTTGGTATCACACCGGGATTCGGTGGTACACAGAGACTTGCGCGTCTTGTTGGTGCCGGCATGGCAAAACAGATGATCTACACTGCAAGAAATATTAAGGCAGATGAGGCATATAGAATCGGACTTGTTAATGCTGTATATCCGGCAGAAGAATTATTGGATCAGGCTAAGAAGATGGCAGCAGGTATTGCAGCTAATGCACCTATTGCTGTTCGTAATTGCAAGAAAGCAATCAATGACGGATTGCAGGTAGATATGGATCAGGCTATCGTAATCGAAGAGAAACTTTTCGGTGACTGCTTCGAGACAGAGGATCAGAAAGCGGGAATGGGTAATTTCTTAGAGAAAGATAAAGAAAAGAAGCTCAAGGTTGTACCATTCCAGAATAAATAATTAAAGATAGCATAATGCGAAATCCTTATATAATGGATTATCCGGGTGATAGTAATATGTAATTGGATTTCGCTCAATTAAGAATATTTTAAGGAGGATATTAACATGAAGGTAGGCGTAATTGGCGCAGGAACCATGGGACAGGGGATTGCTAAAGCATTCGCTCTGGTAGACGGTTATGAGGTTGCACTCTGCGATATTAAGCAGGAGTGGGCTGATGGCGGAAAGGACAAGATTGCTAAAGGTTATGCAAGACTTGTTGAGAAAGGAAAATTGACACAGGATGCTGTTGATGCTATTCTTGGCAGAATTACAGCCGGTCTTAAGGAAGATCTTTGCGCTGACTGTGACTTAATCGTTGAGGCTGCTTTTGAGGATATGGAAGTTAAAAAGACAACTTTCGCTGAACTTGATAAGATCTGTAAAGAGGGATGTATCTTTGCTTCTAATACATCAAGTCTTTCTATCACAGAGATTGGCAACGGACTTTCACGTCCTATGGTTGGTATGCATTTCTTCAATCCGGCTGACCGTATGAAATTGGTAGAGGTTATCGCAGGCGTTAACACTCCTGACGAGACTGTTGAGACAATCAAGAAGATTTCTGAGGAGATTGGTAAGACTCCTGTTCAGGTTAATGAGGCAGCAGGTTTCGTTGTTAACCGTATTCTTATCCCTATGATCAATGAAGCAGCATTTATTAAGATGGAAGGTGTTTCTAACATAGCAGGAATCGACACAGCTATGAAGCTTGGTTCTAATCATCCGATGGGACCTCTTGAGCTTGGTGATTTCGTTGGCCTTGATATCTGCCTTGCTATCATGGATGTTCTTTACAAGGAGACAGGTGATTCTAAGTATCGTGCATGTCCATTACTTCGCAAGATGGTTCGCGGCGGCAACTTAGGTGTTAAGAGCGGAAGAGGATTCTATGTATATAACGCAGATCGTACAAAGACACCTGTAGATGAACTGTAATATTACTTCGTGATTTATTTTCAGATATTATACAATGAGCTAAAGCGATACATTATTTAAGCTTGAGCTACTCAATAATATTCTGGAGTTATAACTATAAAGTAGGAGGAAATATATAAAATGGATTTCGTATTAAGTAAGAAACATGAAATGGCAAGAACTCTTTTCAGAGAATTTGCCGAGAACGAAGCGAAGCCACTTGCTCAGGAGACTGATGAGGAAGAGAAATTCCCCAGAGAGACAGTAGAGAAGATGGCTAAGAGCGGATTCCTTGGAATTCCGGTTCCTAAGGAGTACGGTGGACAGGGATGTGATCCTTTGACATATGTATTATGTGTTGAGGAGCTTTCTAAGGTATGTGGTACAACAGGCGTTATTGTATCTGCACATACATCACTTTGTGTAGATCCTATTCAGACCTATGGTACACCTGGGCAGAAGGAGAAATATCTTCCTGATCTTGCCAGTGGTAGAAAGCTTGGCGCATTCGGTCTTACTGAGCCCGGAGCAGGTACAGACGCACAGGGACAGCAGACTAAGGCTGTATTTGATGAGGCTACTAATGAATGGGTATTGAATGGTTCTAAGTGCTTCATTACCAATGGTAAAGAGGCTGATGTATATATTGTTATTGCCGTAACAGGTAAAGTTGAGAAACGTGGCAGAGTTATGAAAGAGATTTCTGCATTTATCGTAGAGAAGGGTACACCGGGATTCACATTCGGAACTAAGGAGAAGAAGATGGGTATCCGTGGTTCATCTACATACGAGCTTATCTTCACAGATTGCCGTATCCCTAAGGACAATCTTCTTGGACAGAAGGGTAAGGGATTTAATATCGCTATGCATACTCTTGATGGCGGACGTATTGGTATCGCTGCTCAGGCTCTTGGTATTGCAGAGGGTGCGTTAGAAGCAACAGTTGCATATGTTAAGGAGAGAAAGCAGTTCGGCAGAAGTATTGCACAGTTCCAGAATACACAGTTCCAGTTAGCAGATATGGCTACTAAGGTAGAGGCTGCTAAGATGCTTGTATATAAGGCAGCAATGAAGAAGGCTGAGTATCAGGCTAATCCTAAGGTTTCTTATTCTGAGGAGGCTGCTATGGCTAAGCTCTATGCAGCAGAGGTTGCTATGGAAGTTACTACAAAGGCTGTTCAGTTACATGGTGGTTATGGATATATTAGAGAGTATGACGTTGAGCGTATGATGAGAGATGCTAAGATCACTGAGATCTACGAAGGTACTTCAGAAGTTCAGCGTATGGTTATCTCAGCTAATCTGTTGAAATAGGAGGTAATTAGACGTGAAAATAGTTGTATGTGTAAAGCAGGTACCTGATACAAAGGGTGGAGTAGAGTTCAATCCTGATGGTACTTTGAACAGAGCAGCAATGCTCACAATTATGAATCCTGATGATAAGGCAGGTCTTGAGGCTGCACTTCGTCTAAAGGATCAGTATGGTGCAGAGGTTACTGTTGTAACTATGGGTCTTCCGAAGGCAGAAGATGTTCTTCGTGAGGCAATTGCTATGGGTGCTGATAAGGGTATCCTTGTTACTGACCGTGTTCTTGGTGGTGCTGATACCTGGGCAACATCAACAACTCTTGCAGGTGCACTTCGTAATCTTGATTATGATCTTATCATTACAGGTCGTCAGGCTATTGATGGTGATACAGCTCAGGTTGGTCCTCAGATTGCAGAGCATCTTGGACTTCCTGTTATCTCTTATGCAGAGGAGATTGTTGCGGTTGATGAGAAGTCTATTACTGTTAAGCGTCAGTATGAGGACAGATATCATATCGTTAAGGCTCAGTTCCCTTGCTTACTGACAGCTCTTGCTGAGTTGAATGAGCCTCGTTATATGACACCGGGCGGAATCTTTGATGCGGTTGATGCTGAGATCACTACATGGGGAAGAGCAGACCTTAAGGATATTGATGATAGTAACTTAGGTCTTAAGGGTTCTCCGACTAAGATTGCAAAAGCTTCTGATAAGGTTCGTAAGGGTGCAGGAGAGAAGGTTACTCCTGAGTCTCCGGATGAAGCTGTAAGCTATATCCTGGATAAGTTGGTTACCAAGCATATTATCTGATAAATGTATATGTTTTGGTGATGTGTGTAGAAGATGTATTATATACGCACGTCGTTGAATGTTTAATAATATAGTAACTTAACATATTATCTGATTAACCTTGCTATGTTTAAAACTAATAATTCATAAAAACATATCATTATATAATCAGAAAAATAATTGAAATATATAAGAGGTGACAAAATGGAATTAACAAACGAGCAGATCGCTGAGTATAAAGGTGTATATGTGTACGCTCAGCAGGTCGATAATGAGATTAGTAGTATTGCATTTGAGCTTCTCGGAAAGGCTAAGGAGCTTGCTGCAACACTTGAAACAGATGTAACTGCAGTGTTGATTGGTTCTGGTGTCAAGGGTCTTGCTGATCAGTTGGCAGAGTATGGTGCAGATAAGGTTATAGTCGTTGATGATCCTGAGCTTAAGGATTACAGAACTGAACCATACACACATGCCCTTGCTTCAGTTATTAACGAGTACAAGCCTGATATTGTACTTGTTGGTGCAACAGCTATCGGACGTGATCTTGGTCCTCGTGTATCAGCACGTGTTCAGACAGGTCTTACGGCTGACTGTACAGTACTTGAGATTGGTGACTTCCCGCTTAACCCGATTCCTAATCAGGAGCAGAAGCACAATCAGTTGCTTATGACACGTCCTGCATTCCTGCATTTGGTGGTAACACAATTGCTACCATTGCATGTCCTAATAATCGTCCTCAGATGGCAACAGTTCGTCCGGGCGTTATGCAGAAGATTGCTCCTATCGCAGGTGCTAAGGCAGAGGTTATTGAGTTCAATCCTGGATTCACACCTGACAATAAGTATGTTGAGATAGTAGAGGTTGTTAAGTCAGTTAAGGAGACTGTTGATATTCAGGCCGCTAAGATTCTTGTATCAGGTGGTCGTGGAGTTGGAAGTGAGGAGAACTTCAAGCTTCTTAGAGATCTTGCAGATGCAATCGGAGGAGAGGTTTCTTGCTCACGTGCAGTTGTTGAGAACGGATGGCTTTCACAGGATCATCAGGTAGGACAGACAGGTAAGACAGTTCGTCCTAACGTATATTTTGCAATCGGTATCTCAGGTGCTATTCAGCATGTTGCAGGTATGGAGGAGTCTGATGTGATAATCGCTATTAACAAGGATGAGGATGCTCCTATCTTTGATGTAGCTGATTATGGTATCGTTGGAGATCTTAATAAGATTGTTCCTCAGCTTACTGAGGCTATTAAGGCTGAGATTGCTAATAAATAATATGTAAATAATTATATTTTGCAATATGAAAAAATGCGCTTATGAATGTTTTCATTCGTAAGCGTATTTTACTTTTTATCTTTCTTTATCTTTTGTAAATGCTTTTATCATTTTTTATCTTT
>CAJOLO010000001.1 GCA_905235345.1 uncultured Lachnospiraceae bacterium | reverse complement strand
CTCCATTCTGTCCGCAAAATTGCCTACCCAATTAAGCATCTCACTGCTGTTATACATATCCATTCCACTTGACCCCATAGTCAAACACCTCCCAAACTGATTTATGCAAAACTCATTAAGGAGAGACGCATACACATCCCCCATGAATAATTATATTTTAACAAAAATTCGGCTTATTTACAACCACAAACAGCTTCATTCCCAATTACTTTAACATACCATATTACCATTCTTATCCATAGTCAAATTCATACTATCGGAAAAGAATTATTTTCGTCAGTTTTCTCTGCCACCTTCAACCTTAATAAGCTCCCTGCACCGGTTGATTGCTCCATATAACTCCTGTTTTCTCGGAAGTGCGGAAGTGCCAGATTCCCCGGCAGGTCTCCCTTCATAAATGCAGCAAATCCCTTATCTTCTATCCTCTTATATAACTGCTCGCAAGCATCAGATATAGTCACTCTTCCGTTCCATGCACTAAGTTTCAGATACTTTATCATCTGGGCAATGGCATTCAACTGCTCTGAATCGGTAAGCTGCTCCATGTATCTAAGGTCAACCATCTCTTTATTGATGGAAATACTCTCTGTACCCATGGTCTTCAGCTTGATCCTGTCATTCTTCGCAAAGGCTGCATCATGCCTTACAACACGGTTAAAGGAAGGTATGTCACTCTTCTCTATCTCAGGAAGTTCAATCTTGAACTCTTCCGCCTTATTCTTAGCCATCTGCGTAATCTCAATTGGCACATACTCCTTCATCTGTATAATGTGATCTGCCTTGTAGAAATATGACCCTGAGCTTCCGGCAACCAGTATAGTAGATATTCCATACTCATCATAGAGTTCAGTTACTCTGTCAATAAACGGAATGATCGGCTCCATATCCCTCGTGACCACCTTCTGCATCAACTCATCCCTTATCATGAAATTAGTTGCAGAGGTATCCTCATCCATAAGGAACACCTTAGCACCCGCCTCAATCGCCTCGATGGTATTAGCTGCCTGCGAGGTGCTTCCGCTGGCATCCTCTGTAAAGAATTCCTTAGTATTTTTCTTATTGGGAAGATTCCTTATGAACATTGATATATCAGTATTCTGAATACTCCTGCCATCCTCAGCCCGAAGCTTCATGGCACTTTCATCAGTGATAACATACTCCCTGCCATCCCCTGCAATATGATTATATACACCAAGCTCCAATGCTTTGAGAAGAGTTGACTTTCCGTGATATCCGCCACCCACTATCAGGGTTATTCCCTTGGGAATACCCATTCCGGTAATGCTGCCACTATTCGGAAGCTCTAACGTAACCTCCATACTCTCAGGTGATGTAAATGCTACCCCATCCTTCATAGGCAACATGGATATCCCTGATTTTCTCGGCAGTACCGCACCATTTGCCACAAAAGCTACCAGTCCCATGGGCTCAAGCCGGTCTCTTATGTAACGCTGATCCACAGCCAGATCCGCAACCTTTTTAAGTACTTCCGGATTATATGCTCTTGAGAACAAAGTCTTCTTAACACATGCCGGAAGAAAATCAAACAGTATCTTCTCAAGCTCCCTCGCATTGATTGTTCTTCCGTTAGCAGGGAAACCGACTTCAAGTCTTAATACTACATTTCCATTCGATACATCTATCTGGCAGGCGCTTCTTTCAAGTATCTCCTGCCCGGGAATGGTAACGCTTATAAGTCCACTCTTTCCTGAGCCCTTCGCCTTGAATGAATAATCTCTTACCTGTCTTGCCATATTCCTCAATAAATGGTCCTGAAGCGCTATCCTCTTATCCTTTGTGTCATAAAGACTCGTATCAAAGCCGGCCTTGGCCCCATCAACCCATATAGAAAGCCTGGATGGTGCCGCAAACGGATCACCCTGCACATGATCTATGGAAAGCACATAATCCGTAAAATCATATCTTCCCCTTGTATCCTTGTATGCCGGATATCCCTTGTGGTCTATTCTTCTCAAAGTCTCTCTCAAATCTGTCTGTGTCATTATATATCTCCCTTTTTATTAATTCTAATATTCGTTATAGATTGTTAACCCCTCTATTAACATCCTTCTTTTTTTCTGTATTCTTTACAGGCTTCTTTCTTCCCATCTGTTCAAATGATTCCTTAAGTTTGTCCGCACTGCTCTTTTTTACAACCTCAGAAAATCCCTTGGACTGCATGATAGGACCGGCAGCCATGTCAATCACCTTATCATCCAGATTTCTCTTAACCTCAGATAAATTGGCATATCCATTTTCCCGGCAAGCCTCCTCCACAGTCTTAAGATACACAAGCCTTGCAGCGATCATTTCCACATTATTCATGGCAAGTGCCGGCTTTGAACCCGACCGCCTTATCCTGTCATAGCGGTCGGACTCAATCCTGATCTTTTCCTCTAACTGTTCTTTGACCAGTTCACTTTCCGTAAGCTTTGTGTTACCGTTCTTCTTACGAATGTTAAGGGATTCAATCTTATTCGTCCTTTTCTCAACGACTCTGTCTATGGAAGCAGACCTGTCACCCACAGTCCTTGCCTTTTCATCCATAACCTGGATATTCTCAGAGGTATACGTTGACATCACCTGAGCATATTTTAATCGTGTCTTTCCGTCATCACTTACCGGTCCCACAAGAAGTCCCTCATGAGTCTTCACATAGGTATCCGCTGCCCTTTTAAGATTGCTCATTATCCTTGTATAATCATCTATACTGCGGTTTTGAGAAAGGGTTGAACCAAGCTTAAGCGCCTTTACCAAGTCCACGTACTCGGCACTGTTGCTCTTGCCCTTTCCCGTCTCGCTAAGTACCTTTAGGGAATTCCTGCATGCTTTAGCCGCATCATCCATCATGATCTTGATGTCCTTGTCATTTGCAAGGCGTTTCTCCTCCCTCGCAATCTGTCTGTCAAGAGAGCCCTCCCTTGTCATATCCTTCTTAGAATCAAGACCTCTTTCCAAGTAATTATTCTCTCGTTCCGTAAATGTGAGCACATCGCTTACCAGATTCATTCTGTACTCACTGTCCCCCGTGCAGGGCACTTTGGTCTTTCCCACATAGGCTTTACATGCCTTGATAAGACCCTTATTTGCTTCCATAATCTCCTCTTTGGAAGCACCTGAAGCCATAAGTTTATCAAGCTTTTCTATCTCCTTCTTAACAGGTTTCAGTCGGGACACATTGGACTTCATAATCTTATCCATGGCATCCTTGCCCTTATCCTGCATGGCATATCTTTCTGTTTCCGACTGGTAGCTGATGCTTAAGGTATTATCTACAAACCAGTCTCTCACCATCTCATGTATAATGCCGACGCGCCCTGTCTGCATGTCTTTTTCAGCACCTTCATGTACCGCGCTTACAAGCTTTCCCATCTGACTGTAGCTTGTAATGCGAACCACATTATTACGGTCATCTGCTATATAGACACCCTCCGGCATCTCCGCTATGCCACTTCCTCTGTAATACTCACCATTTTCTGCATTATAGAAGCCTGCCTGGTGTGATAGTCCGTCATCCTTCTGATTAATCTGGGAAAGATCAATACGGCTTAAGTCCATTCCGTGTTCTGTGGTACCGATTACAATACGCTTCGCTCCTCTGACATTTTCCGGAAGAAATGCAATATCCGGCCATTCCTGTCCCATTGTACAGAACATGGTTGCATTCAGATTCGGGATATCCCTGAGATCCCTTGAACCGAATCTGATACTTGTTCCGAAACCAGGAACCGGGTCTCTCTGCAACAAATCAAACTTAACATGTGACAGATATTTCTCACATTCCGGATGCTGCTTAGCATAGTCCTTCATCCAGTCATTGATGTATATAACACTCTCTGCTGACGCAACAGCCCCTCTGCTGTGTCCCGTAATATTGATCTGTATGTCATGGGGCTCCTCCTCGCCCCTTGCCCACTTTTCAAACAGAGTCTTAATATGGCTCTTTGCAAAATCCCTGACATATTCTACGTTGTTTTCTATACTGTGCTTACCGATATTAATCAAACCATTAACAACGTCGGGACCTGATATGGTATATCTTTTCTTTGTAAAAGTCTTATCACCTACCTTGACTTCCTTCTCTTTCACTCGGATCTTCTCAAAGGTATTACCCTTATTATCCTTAGCCTTTTTTCCATATTGAACCAGAAGTGACCGCTCAAGCTCTTCTTTGGACACGTTACGCACCTTGGCATTACCATGCTGCCCACGGTATTCCTTTCTCGCCTCATTAAAACCCGAGCCTGCAAGGTCAAACTCTAACACATCGGCACCATCCCGCAGTTTACGGTTACCTTTTGAATGATGAATGATGACCTTACGCTCTTCCTTTGTTCCTTTATGTGCCTCATCTATATCATCATATATCTCTTCACCAAAAACCTCCTTAATAGCCTGCCTGTTGGTTTTTACGATTCCCCGTTTCTTCTGTCCATAATTGAACTCTATATGTTCCAGGGCATCATCCGACATCTCAGTCATTATATAATCCTCTTTTTTCCGAATCTTCTGCTTCTCATTCTCCAGGCGCTTCAAATGGTTCTCTCTACCCACCAAAAGTGCCTGTCTGATATTAAGGTCAACCTTATTCCATACAACTAATTGCGGATCAAATGTTCCATCTTTGGCGAAACCTTCCTCAAGCTTAGCATCTTCCGGGTACTCCGCATATGACACCTTTGCATTCATGAAAGCATTCATTTCCATAGTCAGACTGTCCGATATATCCTGATGACCATGCATAACCGGAATGACAAAGCCTGCGATATCAGCAAGCATTTCTCCACGTTTCTCAAAGGTATCTGTCTTGTTATTCTCAAGCTTTGAAAACAGATTAAGTCCCTTCTCTCTTTCCGGTCCATCAGGCAGCGCCTGCACCCCGTCATACAACTTGGAAAAGAAACTTAGATCTTTCGGTGTCCAACCATTATCAAGCGTTTTCTTCATAAAGGAGCACTGTGCATATTCCATAGAATCCATCTCGCCGGAATCGGAAAGCGCATTCATTCTGCCAGTCAGAATATCCCCACATATCTCACGGTATTTATCAACCCTGTCATAATTCAGTGCCCCTAAGTTACGCTCTTTATCATATTCTTCACATATCCTGTCTAATACTTTAGATACACTCTCAACTAACGCCATCTCTTTCACCTACCTTACTTTGTGGGATTGCCCTTCTTAGGTTCACTTTTCTTCGGGGCTTTCTTATTAGCTTCCTGCTTCCTGACATTTTCGGCATTCTTGACCTTTCCGTTATCCATGGTCTTTCCTGCCTCTTTCTGATTATTCATTTCTTTAATCTGCTTTTCTACATTCTTCAACGATTTAAGTATATCCGCCTCGCTCGCTCCGGCGTTAATGCCTGCGGAAAGAATTGTTACAGTATCATTCAACTTCTGCATTCCCTCTTCGGTACGAAGCCTTGAGTTGATCTGTGGTACAGGCTTGGTATATTTTTTCATGATCTTATATTCAGTTGCGTGGATATCATTTTCAGACGGTCCCGGAACACCTTTACCTGCATTCATAAGAAGATTGCACATATTAGCACGATATTCCATAAGCTCCGGTTCATTATCAACATCCTTCCTTACCTTATTATGCATATATGAAACAAATTCCTCTCTGACTATCTTGTTGATACAGTCCTTCTTTTCCTCAGGACTTAAGGGTTTCTTATCCTTTACGGACTTAGCCAGTTTCTCCCTTGCATCAATGCTCTCGTCAATAAAACCCTTTAGCCTCAGATTATCTTCCACGGATGCCATAACTTCTGGAGAAAGCTTTTCTTTGACGCCCTTATAAAGCTCATGATCCTTCTTTGCAAAATCAATCATTTTCGACATCATTGTCGTTCCTACCGCAAAATTAGTCGATGCACCACTTACCGAAATCTTATCCGTCATTATGCATTCATCATTAAGCTCTTTAATACCGTTAGCCATAATGTCTATAAGCTTACTTTTATCTCCCGCATTATAGGACTCAATCGCTTCCTTCGCCTTCTCCTTGGCAGGAACAAGAGTAAATGACATGAAATCCCTTGCCATATTGGCTCGTGGTTCCGGCATTGCCATATCCAATGTGAACATTGTCTTGCTTTTATATATCTGATCGATATAATTGCCTTCTTTGATATTCCACATGTTTTTTGCAGCCTCAGGATCTATATTATTCGGATCTTGAACAACCGCAAAGGACACCAGTGCAAAATCCTCATTGGAAATACCATCTGCCTTAACCGGCTTTAAGTAATTCTTGAATTCGTCCTTTGTGTACATTTTGTTCGACACACCACAATGCTCAGGCACAAACGCAGGCTCCTTGCCGTAATAGTTCACAATCTGACTGACTCCGGCTTCATACGGTCTTTTCGACATATATTCAATATCTTGCTTATGTACAATATTGACCCCTTCCCCCTGCATTTCTTTAACAGTTTCTGAAATCACCTTGCTATTGTTAAACTCACTACGGATAATCCTTGCAAAACCATCAATTTTCTTAGTCATGGAAAGAGCTGCCTCATATCTGGTCTTACCCATCTTAGTAGTTGGCCGCCAGTCATTAAGCTGTTTTTCAGCCTTATTCTTCTCCGATCTCTTCATTTCATTGACTTTATATTTATATTCTTTACTTTCAATATCTTCACCTTTAGCAAGGGCATCAGCCTTCATCTTAGCCTCTTTTTTTCTAATTGTATCCTCTAATTTTCTCCTATTCTCCTCTTCAAAGTCTTTTCTCTTTTCCTTTGCATAATTATCCGCCAACTTCGATATATCAAAGCAGAGATTCACGAACCTGTCACTTTCATAGATACTCTTATCCCGGGAAGACTTAAGAAGCTCAATGGTCTCTCTCGTCTTATTCTTAAGCTCTTCCATCTCCGGAGAATCCTTATGTTTGATCAGACTTCCCCTGTGTTGAACACTTAACCCATTCAAATAATTCTCCAGAGAGTTGATAAGATCTTTTCGTTCTCTCTCATCAGCAGAAAGGGTAACGATCTCCACTTCCTTCTCCGTTCCCTTTTCGAAGAGCTCAATAAATTCATTTTGGGGTTTCTCGGCTTTAGTCTTGTAGGTCTCGCATAAAGACTTTGCACTCTCTATAAGCTTCTTACGGTCTTTCTTTTTATCTATATAAGCGTTAGTTATGTTATTATATATGCCGACAGCATTATCGATTTCCTGCTTTGGTATATCTTTATCATTTTTTAGCCCCTCTTTTCCTGCTATCATTTGATACAATCCATCCAACATAGGAAGATCCTCAGGAGACCATCCATGCTCTAAGGCACTGATATCACGGTCTAACTTATCCTCTGCATTTTTTCCAAACCGGTTTCCTGCCCAATTCATCTCAATAATACGATTACTTGTACTGAATGGATATATGTCTTTAACCTCTCCCTCGTATTTGATGGAATTGATCTTGCTGATATACTCCTTCTCTCTTTGAAGATGCTCGTATGTTGCCTTCTTGAATTCTCTTTCCTGATGCTCATCAACAGTTCCCGCTTTCTTTGCCTTGTAGTAGGGAATCTGCACATTCTTCGCATAATTAAGCTTATCCTCACATATTTCCAGAAAGGGATTCTCCTTCATGAACTTCTCATAGCGCTCATTGTCTATGATATATTCTGTAGGTTCACCTTTTTCATTTCTCTTGGATACAAATCTCGGCGAGGGCGTATCAAGAAAAAACTCCCCGGTGTATATATGATAATCATTATCCACACCTGCATCCCGCAGAATGTCCAAATCCCCACTCACAGCCAAATCAAATGCTGCTTTGCTCACATTAATAGTTCTTTCTCTATAGGAACCTTTAGGAGCTTTGACCATATCCAATATTTCATAACTTTTGTCACGGTAATCCTTAACAACAGGGGCCATCTCTTTCAGATCTTTATCATTCAGAGTAGTCATTAAGTCTTTCTTACCGGTGTTCACGAGCGTAGTCATATAATTAATACTAATATCCTGAAACTCTTTCACGCGATCACCAACTGAATATTCCGTAGATTTAATAATATTAGTCAAAGCTGACAAACTCTGTTTATTATGTCTTCCCTTAATCTCAAATTGTTCATTATTATCGTTACCCGGCATAATCGCAACCTCCTCTATAATCATTAATTATTGTGGGCTCTGTATAGTCTGTTATCTACTGTGTTTACATTAAGAGTAGCATACAACGAGTTCATCCCGCCAGCCAGAATATTTTTATAACCCAGATATTTATCAGATCCGCCGGAAGCTATTCTTCTCATATGATTTGATGAAATGGATCTGATGAACTCTTTGGATTTTTCCCCGTATTCACCATTCGCTACATTATTATCAAGGAGCTCGTCAAGTTTATCCGCCATCTGGTTCAATTTACCCTTATACTCATTAAAAGCATCTCTGTCTTTTATTACATTTAAAGATATCCCATCTCCCATCACATCATAAGCTTTGCTAATTTCTTTTGAAATATCTTCCATAGCTCTATCTGCAAGTGGTTCCATATCATCATCAACTGATTCCTGACCATTAATTTCGTCATACAATCGAGAATCAACTACATTTTTATATTTTTCCTTTGATATTACAGAAGCAAAGCTCATAAGTGCACCTGCTGCATCCTGGCGTATTGTCGATTTCATATTCTCCTCATGCTTTAACTGCTCCGCCAATATCTTCTCTTTATCCGTCTGTCCTTCTTTTCCCATATTAGTGTACCTCCTTATCTCACAGAATCATCTCTTATATTGACTGATAATACGATGCGTAAAGTAAGTATATCACCCTTACCGTTTTTTACTGATATTAAAGTTATTTTATCACCCTAAGCGCTACAAATGTGCAACAAAAAAATAACATAATCTCATTTTATAAATAATAAAACGATTGAATCCAATTCAACCGTTTTATTGAAATAATATTAATATAAAATTATGTCCGTGCCGGAGCCTTCTTCTCAGGCGCTTTTCTTCTCGTCTGCCTTGCCTCCCTCTGTCTTGCCTGCTCCATCTGTCTTTCCTGCTCTCTTTTCATATCCTTTGCCTTCTTCACCTCAGGAGCCTTCTTCATGGCTGCCTGCTTCATTGTCTTTTCCATATCGTTCATAGTAAATGATTTTCCTTCGGAAAGATTCTTCACACCTGCATCTACTATTCTCTTGGCAACCGGATGTGCTTTGATTTCCTCAATCTCATTCTTCGTGGGAATGATAGCCGTATTCAATCTGTTAACAGCCGCATTCATGCTTTCCCCCGGCTTCATCTGTAGTTCGCCCTTGGATGACAACTGTTTCATGCAATTGCCATAATATATGGTATGCGCCATATTATCCGCGAGGCGAGACTCCCTTCTTGCCGGATCCATATCTTTATCAGACGCCATATTATTTCTGCTGTTTTCAAGATTCTTAAGCTGATCCTGACAGCGTTTGTTCATTTCCTCTAACTTGTCGTTGAATGCCTTCTCAAGCATCTCCTTCCGCATCTGCTCTACGCTCTCTCTGATCTCCTCTGCCGCCTTAATTCTGGAATATTCATAGTCAGATTGCTTCTTCTGGCCGTCCTTACCGGGAGCACGCTTTTCCATATCCTGTTCTTTCTTCTTCAGATATTCATCCGATGCCTTATAAACATCATGAGACAGCTTATCGTACTTCTCCAGCTCTTCAGCGGAAAATGTTGTCCTGCCTCCCATACCCTTCATGAATTTATCAAACCTGTCAACTGCTGCCTGCATCTTCTTGAATTCCCTGGATGACTTTTGGGCAAGCACAGACATATCTGCGGTAATCTTAAGCTTTGCCGCCTGATCCGCCTGCTTCAATGTAATGGAATCATCCGCCATACTCATCTCATTATAATTGCCTTTCCTGGTTACTACGCCCTCTTTCTCAGGTTTTGCAGACTGTTTGTCGGCAGGTTTGCCCGTCATATCGGAAGCTTTTTGATTCGCAACTGCCGATTGAGCATTCTTATCCGGCTCTGCCTGTTTGTTAAAAGCCACATTAACATTCATTTCTTCAAAGGCCTTCTTCTCCTCCTCAAAGCGCTTGCGCTCCTCCTGAAAGGCAAGGCGTTCCTTCTTGAGCCTTTCCTTCTCCGCTTCCATCTCAGCTTCCATCCGGCTCATACGCTCTAGAAGCTCGCTATTCTTATCGGAAATCGCCTCTTTCTGCTCTGTTTCTATCTGATCCTGCTCATCTTCAGATACTGCTTCTACCTCGGAGGTCGCTTCCGGCTCTTCGCTCTTTGCTTCTGCCTCGGAGGTCATCTCTTCCTTAGACTCGGAAACCATCTCTATATCCTTCTCATTATCAGATCCAGGCATACGCATACCTCCTGCATATAATTTCAAAACACGTCAGTTACTTCTTCCATCTTATCATCAATTGACTTAATATTATTGTAGCACGCAAAGTGCAACAAAAGTGCATCTTAGATAAAATTCTCCTGTAATCTTTATAGCCTATCTCTATCCTCTGCCCTTGAATGTGAATCCAAGCATTGTCATATCATCAAACTGCGGCTCATCCCCGGCAAACTCATCCACTGCCTTACGCATAAGCTGAATCATTTCCTCATTATCCGCATCCTTGTGGGCATTCAGTACCTCCAGCATTCTGTCCGTACCAAAACGCTCACCATCGCCGCGCTTGGCTTCATTTAAGCCGTCCGTATATAAGAATATCCGGTCTCCCGGCTTTAAGTCGAACTCCGTACCAACAAAATCCATTCCCGGTATAAATGCTACCGGCGGTCCATGAGGTGTCTTCTCTATGACGAACTCCTCACCATTTTTCATAATTGCAGGATAATCGTGTCCTGCATTGCAGGCTTCCACATGTCCACTCACAAGATCAATTATCGCAAACCATACCGTAACAAAGAGCCCTGCCTCGTTCTTCTCCGATATATGTCTGTCAACATTGGTAATTATCTCCGATGGTGTTCCGCCCGTCTTTGAATATGTCTTGATCAGTGTCTTGGCTATGGCCATAAAAAATGCCGAGCCCACACCCTTATCCGACACATCGGCAATCAATATGGCAATATGGTCATCATCTGTCATGAAAAAATCGTAGAAATCTCCGCCTACTTCCCTTGCCGGCGTCATGGATGCAAACAGATCATACTCCTTCTTTCCTGTGAAATCAGGGTCTACATGTTCAAGCATACTCTGCTGGATAGTAGTAGCTATCTCTACCTCCGCACCGATACGTTCACGTTCCGCAGTTACAGACTGAAGGTTATCCATATAGTCGATAATGCTCTCCTGCATGAAGCGCAACATATGATACATATCCTCGATCTCGTCTCCGCTTTTGATATCAAGATCAATAATATTCTCCTTGGAAAAACCGTTTTCCCCTGTACCGAAGGACTGTGCATTATCGGTAAGTGCCTTAATCGGATTGATAACATCCCTTGTCAACAGCTTAGACATCATTACCTGTGCCAACGTAATTACTACAATAAGTTCCACAAGCATTATGATAATAAATACATAACGTTTGTTCATGATCTCGTTCATGTCAATATCCACTAAAACTACTGCAACAGCATTGCCTTCCGAATCATATACAGGTTCTCCTCCTGTAGACAGCCAGCCGAATTCACTACGGGTCACATCCCCTTCAATATGCTCATTTCCATAGATTCCGCTAAATTCATCCAACAGTTCCTCTTCATAGCCAAGGGCATAGAAACCGGCAAAGGGTTCAACAATATATTGTGCCTTACCGTCACGAAAGACTTCAATATACAGATATGCAATATTCATATCATTTCTTATATTCTCGATCATTTCATTTAATTCAATATATCTTTCATACATGCCTTTCTCTTTAAGGTAGTCTATGATCGGCTGCTGATTCTCATATGAAGCCTTACCGAATACATCTTTATATTCATCTGTATCAATCATCTCAGAAAGATCACGTATAAAATCTCCATCAACCATATCTGCAACAGAAAAAGCAACCTCTGAACTCTTTTTCTTATAAACAGAATTCATCTCTTCAATATATATATATGAACTTCCGGAAAGAAAAAGTATGGCTATTATACACATGTCAATGACCGTAAGCCTGAGAAGTTTTTTACCAAGTATTGATTTTCTTTTTTTCATAACGATTTATCTCCTGCAATTTTAACTTGTTCTGTTTTCTTCCTTCGATCAAAAATCCCTCCTAGAAGGAATAACATAGTGAGCACAGAAAGTGCCACAGCAATAATCATAAGTCCACTTTTAACACCTACTATAAGCACATATGAGAATACAAATGAGCCCACTGTCTGTGCAATATTTTCAAACAAACTATATACACCAAATGCCCTGTCATACCCATATTTCTCAACTATATCAAGATCAGTAAAATAACCTGTCATCAACGGATTGCCAAAGCCGTCAGATATTCCCACAATAGCAAGAGAGGCAAACAGTGCAGGTATATTATTGAATACTACCACAACAACAAATGCTACCGCATATATAAATGATGAAATTGCCAGTCCCAGTCTTTTCTTTCCCGAAAATACCTTAGTCAATAATCCTCCAAATAATACCACAAACAGACCGTCTATCAGATATGAATAACCTATATATGTCTCCGAAAGTCCCCATTTCTCACCAAGAATAGGATACAGGTAATTAAGATAATATCCTACAATAGCTGCAGGTATAAGCATCATAAAGATAAACCCGAGAATTCGCGGATTACATATAAGCTTTATAACAGGCATTGAAGCAGCTTTTTCTTCCTCAGTATCTTCCATAGTCTCTTCATGAACAAGCGAATCAGGTATGTAACTCCTAACTGCAAATATAATTGTAATACTTAGTGCAGCCACTATAATAAACATAACCGGATAAGACACCCACTGAATAATGAAACCTCCAAACAATATACCACAATTAACACCACTGAAGCCTGCTGCACTGAAATAGGCAAAGCCTGTGTCTCTGCGCTCCTCAGGCAGCGCGGTAATAAGTATGTTTACCATGAGCAAAAGTGTTCCCCATCCAGCTCCTAATATTGCCTGTGCCAGAGAAAGCACCCATATGTCAGGAACTACTCTAAGTGCCAGACCTGCCGTAATCAATACAGCACTGACAAATGCAGTCTTTTTAGCACCGAAAGCCTTAATAACCTTACTTCCGAAAAATGAGCAAACTGCACCCATAATAACCTCTGCAGATATTGGTACGGCAGATAACACCTCTTTGGATAGTCCGAATGTAAAGCCGCTCTTACCTGCTATGCGCAAGGCATATATAGGAAGAATAGCCGTAGAAAGATTAGTGAAAAAGTATATAAGGAATGACAAAAATCTTATAATTCCGGCAGATGTCCCACCGGTTGTTTTCAAAGCCTTCTCCATGCTACTGTTATCTTCGTAAGCAGCACTATCACCATTAACAGCCTCTCTTTCTCTCTTTCCTTCTATAAAGTAGAACAGCTCTATCACAAACATAATAATAACAATTGTAATAGCGACAATATTAATGATAAGTTTTATTAGCATTTTGTTACTCTCTGCCATGAAACCTGCAAGATCTTTACCCACCTCTATAAGTCCGATAACTTCCCCACTATCATCCCTCATAGGCTCCAATACATATATATAGCTCCCCGAACTGCCTATATAAACAACTTCCTTTCCTACCCCGGTGGTTATAATCTTCTGCTCATCCGAGCCTTCATAATCCCAATCATAAGGATACACAGCACATCCGTTTTCAATGGAATAGGTTAATGTTATAGTTCCATCAATTATACGGTACATTTCACAATACAGATCCTTAGAGGCATCCGAATCATGCAGGAAGATATTGTCAACCGCCCTCTTTACAGCCAGATAGTCTTCATTCATGTAATCTGATGGTTTAGTAATCGCTAGAAACGCTTCCGTAGGCACTGCTTCAGCAGTAACTGTGGCTGCAAGTTTCTCTCTGGAAAACACTGTGCTTTGCAGTTCTTTGCTGAACTGCGGATACAACGAACCCAAAAAAAGTGCTCCAATTGCAATAACACCTGCAATTATACCCAGAATTACCTTTAGCTGATAACTTGATATCTTAATTATATAAAAGACAAATAGTACAATATCTATAACTACATCTATTGCCAGCACCAGTAACGAAAACATAAGAAGAATAGTTAATATCTTCCATTTATTGCTTAATTCCACTTCATAATATCTGGTATATTTATCCCCGTTCCATAAGGATACTGAATAAGATGATGTCGAAACCAAACCATTGTCTGCATTTACCATGTAGGAAATCTCACGCTCTTTTACATCCTCCTCCAACGCAAGACGGAACTGATCTCCTGTATCTAAATCTACAACCAATATATCCCTGAAACCTATATCAGCAACATATAACTTTCCATCACCGTAGCTTACACTTCTTATGATACTTCCTTCTTCGTCCTCACAATCATAGAGAAGCTTATCATTAACTCCATCCACGTACTCAAGTAATCTTCCATCATAAGTGGTATACCATATTCTGCCATTATCATAGGCACAGGATAATACAGTGTCAAAAGCATCAGGAAAAGGATATGTCTCACATATCGACTGTTCTTCGTCTATTTCATATAAGGCATCTTTGCCCTTCCGCGTATACATGACAGAATGCTCCTGTCCGGAAAGTCCCACAATCGACTCGCGCATAGTGACCTCTGATGACTTATTTTCTCCCATATAATTATATGTTCTCAATACTCCTAAAAACTTTCCATCGGTTGAGAATTTGACAACGCTCTCTGAAGCAAGCCTGACCCCACTGTCAATGCGTACATCCTGAATATATATATTGCCTTCGTCATCACATGATATATTATAAGCGTTTTCAAAGGTTTTCCCGGAGGCTTTCTTCTTCCACAGCAGCCTCCCTTCAGAGTCAATCTTCAAAAGTCTTGAGTTACTGTCATCTATCACATACATATTGCCGTATTTATCGATAGTCGAACAATATACATTGCTTAATTCAAATGGTCTAAATGGATTAACATTAATCCAATTATGTAACTGGATTACTACAATAATGGAAAAAATCAAAAGCAAAACACTGAATATTATTCGGCGTTTTCTCTTCTTCTCCTTCATCATATCCATACTCTTCTTCTCAATGTTATGATCTTCCAAAATGCAATCCTCTTGACCTTGTGTATTCTTATTTCCTAAGCTTTGATCCCCATGCTTTTCTATGTTTTGATTTTCTATATTCTCATTATCTGCCATATGGTTATGTTTCATTATCCGCAGCCCTCATCTTTGCCGCAACAAGCGGCATTAATTATGTACTTTCATTTTATTATCTGATTGGATTAGAGTAAGTCTTGACAAAAGAGAATAATCCGTTGCCAGATTCATCTTATATCTTCTAAGACTTTCTATCCCACAATCCTCGGTATAATTGACAATATCAACCCCTTTAAGATAACGCTCATAGCACTCACGAAGCATATATTCATTAATCCCCTTGATACGATTAATGGCATGCTTGAATTGATATATTGCCTGCCCCATACGCTTTGTAACTATACAAAAGCCCGCAATTTCTCCGTCTACCCTTACCAGCAATCCGTTAACCTCCAGCTCGTCAAATGCGGACACAACCCTGTCTGTAACCTCTACCATACACCCAAACTGACATTCACTACATGTCTTGCCACCACACCATATACGTTCCATAAAACCTACAATCTCATCTCTGTGCTTCGACTTGATCTCTTCAACCTCATAATCGAATTTGCGCATGAAATACCTGTATCGATATCGGTCATCCTGCTTATCCAGCCCCGCCTCAAAATCGGTGGCGGTATATATATACTCCATATACTCCCTTTTATCTTCAATATCGAAGGAAAAACCATCAACAGACTCATAATACGGAAGCATCCATTTTGTTACATCCATAATGACTAACGGCTCACCAATCGTTTCAAAATCTTTTTTCATTATAGCAAATACCTGCTTAACCGATTCATTTGTATAATGCCCAATAAATGGTATACCCACAAGCATTCCTTCATTAGATTCATAACTCAAACCTATTATCATGCCATCTGATTCCTTGAAATAAACCGGAAGAGTGTCACTCCACGCTATAAAATTAAGAAATTCTGTGGAGCCTGACCATGGATGATTCATTTTATCATAGTACGGATCAAACAATGCCTGATCCTCCGGTTCTACTTTTTTATAACCACATAAAGCTATTCCTTCAAGCACTCTCTCCGGAATTACATTGATCACTCTTGTATTCATTCTTCCACTCCCCCATATTGTAAATCTCTATCTGTCCCAATACCAACTGCAGTTTTCATACAGAATAAAATTGATAATATCTTTCCGTCTCTACAGCCTCTTCATAACAGTAAGAATATTCTTACCTTCACAATATTCATACTTCACATCATCCATGGTATTCTTAACCAAATGTATCCCAAAGCCGCCCTCCCGTTCCAGAAACATAGCACCTGATGTATCAGCTTCATCAGCCGCCAAAGGGTCAAAGGGCTTACCTGAATCCATGAACTGAATGCACACCGAAAGCGGCTCCTCCGTAACCTCACAGGACACCTCAGCCTTACCAATTTCGGGCCTGTATGCATAGGAAATAATATTGACAAATATCTCCTCCACCGCAAGTCTTATCTGCAGCATAACTTTATTCCCGCAGCCGTATGCCATAAGCTTATCGCGCACAAATTCCTGGACTACATCAATATTCGCATCCTCTGCGTCTATGATAATGGAACTGCCATCCTCACTTATTGTATAATCTATACTTTCATCAGTACCTTCGGAAATCTTACCAGAAATGCTGAATTCTTCCAAGTCTCCCAGATGAAAACTTTCCTCTGATTTGATATCGTCACTCATGCTTTTCCTCCTTGTACCAATCTCTTTAATAACTACCACAGGTTATGTCACAGTGAACTATCCATTTTAAAGCCAATGTGCTTCATCCACTTCTCATTCTACTATTCCCACAGGCTTCAATTATCTTCATTAGTTCCATAATCACCGTAAGCATTCATCTCATCCGTGCTCATTCCGGTAAATTCTCTCATTATATCTTCATCGGTTTCATTATCGTCATAAGCATCCAACTCATCTGTGCTCATTCCGGTAAATTCTCTCATTATATCTTCATCCTCTTCCTCAGAATATCCCTCATCCACCGATGTATTAATCAAATCTTCGCCCCCCGGTGTCTTTGCCGGAGCTTCTTCCAAGAGCTTCTCGTACTTTCTTCTGGCAGCTTCCCGCTTTTTTTCTAATCGCTCAGCCTTCTTTCTGGCTTTCCTTTCCTCGCGGCTTTCATAACTTCTATCGCTATTTATCCCTGAGTCTTCCTGCTCTAATCCTTCAGGCTCTGAACTTAAACTCTCTGATTCGCCATTATATAGACTTCTCTGATCCAGTAATTCCTTATCATCCCCAATATGATAATTCCCTGTGCGAACCGATTCTTCACTCTTTTTCCTTCCTCTTCCCCCTCTGCCGCCGGCACCGGAAACCTTTCTGTTTCTTCTTTCTGCCTTAAACATCTTCTTCAGATCAACATAGTCTCCGTCTTCATTATCGCTATCTTTTTTGACGAGACCCTTGAGACTGTGAATAACAGCCATATTCACATCATGTACGCTGTGTATGGAAACCTTTCTCACCATTGTATCAGGCAGTTCCCTGTCAAACCTCTTAAGCGCTGAATTGATGGCAAAAAGGGATGAGAACGCTCTCGCAGTAAATGCAGAAAGCTGCATTCGTCCGTCTCTATTCTCATAAAACACGATTACCACCGGATAAAATATCGGTGATTTGATTATACAGGCTGCCGCATCATTCATGCACTTAAGACTGGCACGCCTGCCTATATCCTTCATAGCCTCAGACGCCTGATATACGGCCTTGGTTCGGTTGTATTTGGTTCGGTAGAAGAAATCCCTGGTGGTTATACCGGAAATCCTCACCTTATGCTCGCCCTCTGCAGCACCATATCTGAATGTCCTTATCTCATCCACTGCGATCAGCCTGCCGTCACTTCCCACTTCCACCTGATTAAGCAGCAGCTTTCTGGATTCCATAAGAAGCTGATCAGTCTTGTCCTTCTTTGATAACACTAACATCACCTTCCAAATTATTTCTTAGGCCCCTTTTTGCTGATGGAAAGCATAATATTGCCATCAGACATAAATGATACCTTGATATATTCTACAGTATTATACTGCTCAGAGGAAACAGTTAATATTGTCTCCTTGACAACTGTGATCTTCTCTGCACGCATATTCATCAAATCTTCTTCATTGATGATAACTACTCCCGTCTCGGGATTTATTGTAAGCCCATCCTCCGATGCCTCACCATCCTCTGTATCAGACAACTCACTGTCAGATTCGCTGTCTGACGAATAACCGGAATCGTCACCCATCTCCTTAGCTTTCTCTGCAAGCTTCTCGTCAAGCGCCTTAAGGACATCCTCAGGTATCTCTCCATCTACTGCATATTCAGACAAATCAATACTTCCATTCTCATAATCCTCATCTGAGATAGTCATATTCCCGATATCCTTAGCTGTCTTAGAAGGCTTCTCGCTTGAACCTTTAGAAGAGGAGCTTTCGGAATTATCTTCAGTAACACTTTCCGGATCAATCATATCTTCTTCATCCCCTGAATTCTCAGGTTCAATATATTCTGTAGTTATTTCTGTAGTAACCTCTGCATCAGGGTCATAATCAGGATTCTCTGAAATCTGACATAAATCATAGCTGTCATCTGCTATATTCCATTCAATGCTTGCCATATTACTGCTGTCAGATACCATCCAGTCATTCTGTCCCTTAACAAATACGACCTTTGCAGTGCCGTCACCATTGTTAAGCAGAATATATGGATTGTCGGTATTCCTGCCTCCAACAGCTCCGCCATTGTCAGTAAGTGTGGGTGATCCGAAAACATTTAACACCATTCCTGTCTCATTCTCCGATATGTTGACAGGAATCCTTACAGAAACTATCTCAACCTCAAAGCCTAACAGCTCTTTAGTCTTATAAAGCCTAAGCTCCGTCATCCCCGGAGCCTTAGCAGATAAAGTATATACTGCCTTCCTGCCCTTGCCGTCATTCTTAACAGATGCATCCACAATTCCACCATCTTCCTCTATCTGCCAAGGGATATCATAATTATTCTTATCATTCAGTTGAAATACCACATTATTATCCCTGCTCTTATACATGCATGGATAATTAGAATCAGTGAAAAGCTTCACCTTTCCTTTATTAACATTGATTATGATGACTGCTAATAACACCGCAAACAGTAATACTGCAATGCCTGCAATCAGTATTTTCTTTTTATTCATGTCATATTTCTCCTAAATCCTGTATAGTATTCCCCATTGTCATTAAATTATAGTGTCGCATAAGTTGCACAATCAGTTTCCACTATATCTTAGGGTGTCGTCTCAGTTGCAGCCTCAGCCGTGGCTTCTGTAGTCACTTCTGTTGTCGTTTCTGTTGTGGTTTCCGTCGTTGCTTCAGTCGCGGCTTCTGTTGTCGCTTCTGTCGTTGCTTCTGTTGTCTTCTCCTCGGTTGCCTTCTCTGTCGCCTGTTCGGTCGTTGCCTCAGTTGTGGCTTCCGTAGTCACCTGGTCGCTCTGTACCCAGACTCTTATGGTGTATACTATATCCGGTGCGTCAATCGGTGATATCTCGATCTTATACTCCTCTGCCCCACCGCTTATATTGGTCGGCGCATTGAATGTGAAGCCGATCGTTGTAATTTTAGAAATCGTTGTCGGAACCTCATCTCCTGCCTCACCGAACATCTTATAGGCATGAGCCGAATAGCCACCTGTTGATCCTGCTATCTTGATAACCGCCGACAGACTTTCACCCGGCTTCACTGTAACAAGTGCCATTCCATCCTTAACCTGCGTTACGGCACCATTAGACCTCATGATATCAATCGTCATTGTTATATCATTAAATCTAAGTGTTCCGCCCTTCTCAAGTCCTAAGAACTGCTGGGTTATCGGTCTTTGCTTGATCTTCTCACCCCATGCGATATCACATACAACACCTGATATAGTCCAGCTTGCATTCATGCTCTCAAGTGTCTGGGTAAGCAGATTCACTTCATCCGTCTCGGTCATGCTGCTGACCGCAGTATCGGTATTATCGGTGGTCTGAAGGTTATCCGAATTAGTACCGCCATTCGCAGTATTAGTTGTATTACTGCTGTCCGTATTATTCGTATACGCCTGCGTATCATCCCCCGTATTCTGACTCTTCACAGCCTCATCCGAGGCCACATTGATATCTGTTGTCGTAACTTTCTTGCCGTTATAAGGTATGATATCCACCGATGTAAGCGACAAGTCTTTATCCAGCTCCTTGATGAAGAACTTCACCGTTGCATCTTCATTTGCCACGAACTTCTTCGTATCTCCCTGGATATACGGCGTAGCATCCACGAATTCCTTCGTCATCTTCACACCCTTGTAATTGGTGTAGTTAAATGTCATCTGAACCTTTGACTCCGTACCGCTGTCCAGCACATTGGAAGCCTCTGCCGTAGTAAATGTCACCGCAACCGGAGCCACCGCATCATCACCGTAGCATTTGTCATTGGTCCTCTTGTATTTCGTAATGGCATCCGTCAGTTTATAGGAATCCGCAAAGGATGCGTAACTCCTCCTGGAGCGTTCCACAGTCTCATATATTGCAGACTCCGGATTAAGTTCTGCCTTATCCACATGATATACGATTCCGGCAGCCGCATCCACATTACCCTTTATGTTGCCGTATCCGGCGATTGAGTATCCCGTTATCTCCGATACATATGGCACTTTGAAGTCAAGCTCAACAAACAGTCCTTCAGATATAGCACTCACGCCCTGGTCAGTCAGATATACATAAGGGGAACGATATTCCATTCTTCCGCCGTCTATCGTTGACCTGTAGTGGAACGCTACCGCCACATCATCATACTCATTCGTAAGAAGCTGTTCCGCCGTATTGGCGCCGAACGAGAATGCCACCGTCTCCTCCGTATTATCCATATACACATTGCTCGTGCCCGGCTCTGTCCTTAGCGTGATCACCGCTGACGGCTCTCCCGTAAACAGATAGGTAAATGTATTCATGACCACATCATCCCTGACGTGCTGCACAACGGCATGACTGAACAAAAGTCTTGAGTTGGAGCACTGTATTCCAAGTGTCGAGGCACTTACGAAATCCTTCACGCTCATTCCCAGTATATAGAACACTGCATCATTAGTTCCGCTGTTGGCCGGCTCTAATACCTCGGTCTTTTGCATATACTGTGAGAACGGTATGGCATACTGGAAGAACATGTTCACCTTGCTGCCCTCTATATTCTTCGTTGAAGCTGACGGATATACGAATATATTCACCTTGTCATCAGATGAATCCGGCATTCTGCTTACAGGCGTCGCCCATCCTTCCGAAGACCATGTTATGGTATTATCATTGAATTTGATCTCCTTGGAGGCAGATGGCGTACCTATGTTGACATTGACTGTTACCGTCTCCCCGTCGCTGGCACACAGACTCTTGGTCTTCATGCTCCTGTAATACTCTTCATTCGCATTTAACTGTAATCCGCCGTTTTCTTCGATCTCGGATATGCATACCTTACCTATGTTCCATGTGGCAGGATAGCCGTTCCTTGACTGCGCCGTGAACACGATACTCTTTAATGACTGTATATCCGCAATCGGCGGCATGATAAACCGGTCTGTGGTGTTCGGTCTGAACATCCACTCCGGATCTGATATAGTCTTCATCTGAGAGGACGCTACCCGCACCTCATCCGGATTGGTCGCCGCATCAAAGGATTTGGCTGTCTTGTTCATATATGACGCAAGCCTTTGCACCACATCGAATTCCATAGTCTCCACCTTATTGGTGGCCGAACTCATATAAGATACCGTTGCCATTACCGAGCCCTCTAACTGGTAATAATCGTTATCCCATGGCAGATTGGTGAACTCGCAGAGCATGTTATAGACACGCTTTCTGTCCGTTACCTTGCAGAGCTTTGCAATCTCTCCGGCCGTTCTCGCCTGCTGTCCTCTGAAGCTTGCCTTCTCACTCTCATCCCTGTAATCGATGTCAATCCATCCTACCTGTCCGATCACATACATCATGGCAGCTCCGCCGTTGGTCTGCTGTGTCACCGTTATTGTGTCAATATTCAGCTTATCAAACGGATCCGCATCTGAAGATATATCCTCCGGTATGATGCGTACTCCCGTAAGATCTCCGTAATCCCTGTTCACCGCTATGGAGAATATCTCCGTTTTGCCGGAACGGAAACCGTCAGAGCTGATCTGCTGGTTGGCAAGCACATATCCGCTGTTGCCGTTCTTGAATATAAGCTGGAAGTAGAAGTAGTTGGTAGAACCGGAATCGCCGTTACCCAAGTCATATTCAGGATCCTCCGCAACCTTCACCGACACATCATAAGTCAGCTTCTTCTTGGCAAAACCCCAGTCAACTCCCGTCTGGTCGTATGTCATGCGGTAGCGCACCGAAGCGTAATCCGTATCCCTCACGTCATTGATGGTACGGGTGTTAAACGATATATTGATGGACTGTCCACCGGTAAAGAACTGTTCACTCATTGTTCTTGTCTGGGTATAATAGCTGTCGTCCTCCACTTCCTCATAGATTGGCTCCCCGTTATCGTCATAGAGCGGATTGCCGTCATCATCATATTTCTGCACCTTCTTCTTCTCGACCCGCCTGCCGTCTTCATCTAAGACATTGCCGTCATTATCCTGCACATAGGCATCCAATCCCTTCAGGCTGAAGATGGGCGCTATGGTCATCTGCCGCTCTACCCAGTAATTGGTGTCGTTCTTATCCCTTATGTATGCCCGCCTTAACGAGACATCATCCACCAGCGAGATGATAAGGTTATCCATCAGCCACTCGTCATCCCCAAGTAATGATATATCCACTCCGGTGAATGATTTCAGATCCGGTGCCTCTATGAGAAATGATATATCCCCGCCATCTGAAAGTCCGGATGTTTCTATGTAGTTTTCTCCGGCCTTGGTGGGCCATGTGCCCAGAAAGTCATTGGCAGCCTTCTTAACCCTGTAGGAGATGGTAGTTCCCTTCGTTCCATCCTGCTTCTCGTAATAGAACATAAGGGAAATATCGTCCTTCGTCCCCGACCTGCCCTTATCACCGGTCTTAAGGGTCACCATATATCTGTCCCTGCCAAACCCTGACGCTATCAGCGGTGAACCGCTCTTATACGCCACCAGCTTGATGGTATCGTTACCGTTCGCCTTCACCAGCCTTCCCTTAGTGTTGGTCGTGGTATAGTACTGTATGGGATCCGCATTCTCGAACACATACTGTAGGGTCGCGCCCACAAGCGCCTGCCCGTCAGAATCCGTACCTCCCATCACATAAGGCATACATCCGCCCTTATACATGGATACGCCCGCAAGACTTATATCGTCTGACGCCGTGGCGGTGATTGCCGTATTCATCTTAGTCGTGGGGCTGCTTACATTTATTCCCTTCTCACTTACCTTGGTTCTTGCAGTATTGCCCACATAGATCTTGGGGGAAGTAGCAAGACTGGCAAATTCAGGCAGCAGTCCCTGCATCGCCACCGTATCGCCGCGTCCCGCAAAGCCTAATATGGTATTATCTCCGCATGCATTGGAAGCTTCCATATAACTGCTCATTATAAATGGGAGCGTGACCTTTCTGGTCCATCCGTGTATATCCTTATACTGTAACTCCATCGCGATATCCTCAACGATACCGTTATCACCGCTAAGCTTCGTTCCGTCTGCGTTCATAAATGCTTCAATTCCCGCATTCAACTGGTCTGCCATATCCATTCTTATAGAATAGAGTGAGGAATCAGAGGCAAATTCCCTCTTGACTTCATTCTCGGCATAATTCACGATGTCACAGTAGTTACTGTCCTCCGCTCCGCCGATGGTTATGATGGTATCCACTCCGGATGTGGAGAAGGTAAGGGCTCCACCGTTCCTCTTCTTTACATCCGCAACCTTATAACCTTCAAAGTCAAGGAACTTCTGTCCGGAAACCAAACCGTACTCCTCGTATCTCTTGTATTTATTTATCTTATAAACAGAAAGTCCCTGTATGGTCCAGCTTCCCTTGGAAGATGTTTTGGTATTGGTACCTATTATGCCTTTGGTGTTAGCAGTGACATCCTTCTTATGGGACAGCTTATCCTCAGACACCACATTGTCTGTATAGTAGCTCGTGCCTTTCTCTTCATCTGAGTAGCTGTTCTGGTCGGTCAACTGCTCCTTTGGAACAAATTTATCCGTATTGATGTCATAATACACATTTTTGACAGTGTGATATACCGTTCCAAGCTCCGGATCATATACGAATTTGCCTTTCGCATCCTCCTTGAAGGTACGAGTACATACATCAAAGTAGTAATTGGCGTCTTCCTTATATTCAGGCTTTGGTTTCTTCCTGTACCTTATCTGCTCGGTTAATTCTTCCTCATTAACAAACTTCCGCTTATTAAAATCAAAATACTTTTTATCTGTAGAAGATATAAATGTGTTCTTGTCATCAGAATATTCATATGCCTCATTTCCTGTATAAAATGTATAAAATGTATGGGTTGCCTCATTATAAGAATATTTTATCGCATTTTTTGTTTCCTCATCTACCCACGCCTTAGGTTCTGTATCCGGCGTCACACCGTTATTCTTCCATTCCTTGTATTGTACCTTTGTTACGAATTCATATTTCTCCGGATAAAAATACAATAATGTATCTAGTAGTCCTTCCCCTGTTGCAATATAATAGGTCTCCAGCTCGGAATCATATTGAAAATCACCACCATTATCAAAAATAAAGTTCTGATCGAAATCATCATAGCGATAATATTCCGATAATTTATCCTTTTCCACAAATTTGCGGGTTGGCACATCATAATATACATCTTCTTTTTCTGTGTGATATACGGTACCAACATCGGGATCATACACAAATTTGCCATTATCAGATTCCTTAAATTTGCGACTATATACATCAAATACATAATGGGCTGTTTCATTAAAACCGGGGTTGTAATCCCCATATCTATGCTGAGCCTTGAATTCATCATTTCCTGAACCACTCCCAAAAACTATACCCTGACTAAAAGATCGAGATTCAAAATCATAGTATTCATAATCTGAGTAAATATAACCCCGCTTTGTTTTATAAAATGTTTTGCTCTTATCATCATAAGAATATTCCCCTTTAGGATCATCATAAAATGTTTCAAGAAACTTATAAAAGGAATATTTGCCCTTTTTATCAGGTTCTGCAGCCGGTTCTTTACCTTTTGACTTCCAATCAGAATATTGTTTCCATGTAATAAAATCACATCTCTCAGGATAATAGTATAATAATATATTTTTGTCTGTTTTAATATAATAGGTCTCCAACAAGGAATCATATTGAAAATCACCATTCCTATCCGGAATAAAATTCTGGTCATAATCATCATAGCGATAAGTATCTATTTCCGTCAATTTGTCTTTTCCCACAAATTTGCGGGTTGGCACATCATAATATACATCTTCTTTTTCTGTGTGATATACGGTACCAACTTCAGGATCATACACAAATTTGCCCTCAGCATCTTCTTTGAATGTGCGGGAGTACACATCATAATAATAATTTGTATTTTTCTTAAATTCAGGATTGTAGTCTCCATATCTTTTCGGGTTTTTCAGATCACCATATTCTACAAATTCTTTACTATTGAAATCATAAAAATATTGGGTTCTATTTTCAGTATACCAAAATGTTTTATCATACTTGCTGTAATAATATACTCTCGCCTGCCCCGGATCAGGATAAAATGTTTTAAGGAGCTCGTCGAATGCATATTTCACATCTTCTTTAGGTTCATCAATATCCGGCTCTATACCATTTTCCCACAACTCTTTAGCCTGTTCCGCTGTAATAAATTCATATTTTTCGGGGTAAAAGTACAAGTATACATGATTACGATTATTATAATATCTATATGTCCTCCATTCAGCATCATACTGAAAGTAACCATTTTCATCTTCAATAAAATCCTGATTGACATCATCATACCTATAGTAAACATCCGATTTCTTGGTGTTCACCTTGCTATTACTATCTGAACCGCCTTTATTCGCTGAAAATCTAAGTGTAGTATCCGCGGGTATGACCTTAACGGCACCCTCTGTGTCCTCATCCGTCTTAACGACACCATCGGTATCACTTACTTCTATTTTACTAATAACATTATTATTGGGCTGATTGTCATTTGTAACAAACTGCGTGTTGGAATCATTTACTGTCTCTTTACTGTCATTATCTCCATCAGAGCTTAGAGTATTATCCTCTTGATCCGGAATGCTGCTTGTGCCTGTAGTTCCTGTGGAAAGATACACCTCCACCTTCTCAATGGTCGCAATGGTATACTCCGTAGTAAATATGTAATCCTGTACCGTCCATGAGTCAAGAGGGCTCTCTTTCTTGCTATCCTCCGCATATTTGTAGGTTCCTATATTGCTTGAGCCATAGGCTTTGTCAAGAGCATCTCCTGCCTTGTATCTCAATACGGAATCACTTCTGGCTCCGCCATCTGTATTGGGGAATACAAACTGTGACCTCGTATTGCCAAGTGTATCCTTATACCGCACCACAAAATAAAGTACCGAATCTCCGGCACTCTCCCCGGTGGCAATGGTAAGGGAATATGTGTTAGGCATGGCATCTGTTACTGTACCGTTATTCCATTCGCTCATACCCTTGTAGGCTTCATAGGCCGGAATCTCCGCATTGGGTGTTACGGAATAGTTTGGAAGAAGTGAAGCTTCCTCTACGGGTGCTTCTTCCGAAGCTGCATCGTCTTCAACTGCCATGCCGGAATCAGCACTTATCTCAGTGGTTGCTTCCGCACCAAGTTCCGGAACACATGAGAGGAACAGTGAAAGTGCAAGTATCCCTGCAAGTCCTCTTTTCCATATTCTGTTATGAATGATATGTATTTTCTTCATACTTTCATTCCCCCATTCCCATTTCATGGATCCGTGTATCCATACGCTTTCAAGTTATCATTTAAGTGAAGTAAAATGCAGCATATTATACCTGCATACATTACTGACCACCCATCAGTAATCAGGCTCCTCCACATCCACAAGTCTTACTGCGTCAAAGTACCATTTCTGGCTTCCGGTATCATTTTCAGGTTTGTATTTTTCAGAATATATGTACCTTACAAAGGTAGCTGTCCTGTCACACCGAATCGTTCCGCCATCATCCATACTGTATGAATTCAATGAGCTAAAGGTACCGCTATAGGATTGAGGGCAGGTGATACCATAGAACATGATATAGTTATCCGTCATCTCAGCCGCCAGCCCATAGCCGTCAATGGGCTCTAATCCTTCAACAGTAGTATAATCTCCATCTATCTTAAGCTCGGCATTATACAGCAGCTTGTTGATATTCTTCCGCTTAACCGCTGCCATAATGACACCCTTACCACGGTTCTCAATTATGCTGGACTTATCTATCTGGCAGAAGCTGTTGGCGAACAGACCGTAATTGATGAGGGTGGAACCGCCGGTAAGCTTTAAGCTGCACTCATTTTGTGTTGCCAGTGTGGTAAGATCAACATCTTTCATATATATATCCGACAGACAAAAGAGTCTGCCCTCAGGCATGACAACGATATTACCGCCATTTCTGCATTCAACCACACCTTCATTGGTATCCAGGAAGGGACTTATACACCCGCCTTCTTTGATTATTATCGTACCTCCGTTGTTAATAATCTTACCGTTATTGATCAGGTTAGTGGTAACGGACAACACGCCGCCCTCATTAATAATTATCTTAGCACTTTCAGGAAGGATCAGACCGTCTGAACGCTGAAGACGGTTGTTCACATCCATGTATTCCGCATTGTTGATCTCAAGAAGCTCCCCCTTGCCGATGATGGTGGTTCCATGTTCACCCGTCTCAGAATCGCCACCCTGTCCCACAAGAGAAGCAAATGTGTAGGGTGTTCCCACATACCATGTAAAACGACACTCCGCACCACTCACCTTAACATCATATATATTACGTCCGCTGTAATATGGTGACAAACCTATTCCATAGCTGTTCGCAGATATTACCGGTCCGTTACCTCCCGCCCTTCTTACATCCATGGCAAGAAGATAGCCACCCTTGGTCAAAAGTGTGGTGGAAAAACCATCAATCTGATCACCATATTTACCCTGGCAATCATCAGCAATGGCATAATCGAGTCCGTCAAGGCCCGGATCCTCCTCCTCATTCAGGTCTGCCTTGATCACCCAGGTATCACCTCGTCCACCATTCTCCGCTCCAAAGGGCTGAAGGCAGAACTCATAGTTTGGGGTGTAATACTTACCACTTTTCGGTGTTATATATAAATACGGCTCATTCTTCTCACCGCCGCTTCCATACCACCATTTTTCCAGAAAGTAATCATCATCAGAAAGGGTGCCGTCCATGACCTCATAGAAAGAGACATCATTGGGATCCTTTGCCGCAGAGGCTCTGGCAAGCACTATACTGGCATCAACTCTGAATGTATTACGATCCTTTAACTTAGTCCTCAGAGTGTTGCCTATCCGCTTGGCTCTTATATAGGGTACACCCATATTGCTTCCGTTGGTGTAGAACACATCCTGTCCAAATACTTCCGCATCATTTAACGAATTGCCCTGATTATCCAGCTTGATAAAAAATGAACTATACTGGTTGTAACAGTATGACAGTCCGATCTCCCTTTCCACCTTAGAACCATGTGCATCCCTGCTTGACTGCTCAAGCTTATTAAACTTCTCGGGATAATTTCCATTGTCATATCCGCGATAGACATGCTCCTCATCCGCAAATGTGGAGATAAAGCCCTTGTAATTGCCACTGCTATCCATGCGCACCAGCATTGAGGGGTGGAATTTGTCATCATTTATCAGATTGCCTACATTACTCTGGGTAACCTTCTCCCATTTCCAAAGCACGATACGCCCATGGGTATCCTTAAGCACCGTGGCTGCTGAGTTCACATTCTCCTTTGCTTCCTCAGTTGTCTCCTTTGCTTCCTCAGTTGTCTCCTTTGCTTCCTCAGTTGTCTCCTCAGCCGATGAGGTCGCATAGACCTTGGAAGGCATTCCGGTAAGCTTAGCTGATGTCCCGGAAGTAAATGGCGCTATACCGTCAAGCAGCGGCGTGGCCTCTGCAAGCAGGGTTAGTGTCATAACTCCCGCTAATGCCAGGGCGTGAAGCCTCTTATATATTGTGTGGTGTATTTTCTTAATGTGCATAGTGAATAGCTCCTTTCATGGGAACCACATATGGCATAGTCAGCCATGGTTATCCTAACGATTGCTTTTTCAATTGTCAGTTATTCCAAAGTTTGTTGCCCCTGCATTCGCTCTGCTTAGAGGCGGGGGACATCTTCGTCTGAGATATACATATAACATATCATATAAAGCGCTACAAATGTGCAACACAATAGCTTAATCGGCGGCAAGTGTTTCTTATTCTCTTATATTCAGAAGGCCTGCCAGTCCTGTCATCTCGAAGACTTCCATAACATTCTCATTCACATTGCTGACCATCAGCTTGCCGCCTTTTTTCATAAGCTTCATATAAAGATTACGGATACTTCTCAGACCTGCCGATGATATATACTGCAAATCCTTCATGTTAAGCGTAATATTTGTGAATCTGTCTGCCATCTGTAAGAATAATGCCTCCGCATCCTTTGCTGTCTTGGTATCCAAATCTCCCGACAGAAGAAGCTCTCCGTCCTCTCCTCTGTTTACTAATTTTACATCCATTTTTTTCATTCCTTCCCATTCATCAATCAATATAGATTAATTATATAGTATTTGTTTCTTTATACAATATCAATCAACTAATCAGCCCCTGCAAGATTTACTTCTTTCTCATTTCCTTGACATAAGCTGCCAGTTCTTCAAGCGTGATCTCCATGACAGGTTCTCCAAGCTCTTCCATTCTCTCATCGAGGTTCATGTCCGCATATTCCTCAGCCATGGAATCTAACAAATCTGCAAATACAAATGGTGCCGGCTCGTATTCACTGTCATCATCGTCAAAGAAGAATTCATCTTCAGGAAGTTCAAACTCTTCATCCTCGTATTCATCCTCCTCATATTCAGCACCCTCTTCCTCATACGCTGCAGCCGTCTCATCTTCATCATATTCTGAAGCTTCCTCATACTCTTCTTCCGATTCGTAGGTCTCTTCAAGGCCGGAATCATCGCTTGCCACATAATCTTCATCAAAGCCGGATTCTTCACCGTATGATTCTTCCAAGGTATCGTCTTCTTCCGCCTTATAATCTTCTTCTGAGTCGAAGCCTTCTTCCGTCTCATAATCATCTTTTGTATTAGTACCGGCAAACGCAATATCTCCTGCAGCAATGCCTGCCACACCTGCCGCTCCTGTCACTGCCATTCCGGTTGTACCAAGTCCCGCACCAAGTGATATCCACTTAATCCTATCTTCAAGCTCCTTCTCCATCTCTTCACGAACGGAAGCTTTGAATTTATTCAATTCATCTTCAATATAAGCTTTCGAATATTGGTAAGAATCCTGTTCTTCGTCTGTGTCCTCATACTCTTCTTCGGTCATCACGCTGAACCCGATTCCGCCATAGCTCTCCTCCCGCTCTTCATCTGTATCCTCATACTCTTCTTCGGTCATTTCGCTGAACCCGATTCCGCCATAGCTCTCCTCCTGCTCTTCGTCTGTATCCTCATACTCTTCTTCGGTCATTTCGCTGAACCCGATTCCACCGAATCTGCCCGTTGCCATCTCGTATTCCCTACGGTCAACTACTTTCTCTGCTTCCATAAGTTTCTCCATGGCAGACTTCTTCTGATATTTTTCGGAAGCTGTATCGATATTGTCATTCTCTGACAGGAGCGCATCTGCTTCCTCCTCGCTTATCTCAGAGAAGGTAAGTGTATTTACCTGCTCTACAGTCTCCGATACGCTGTTCTCGGACTGCATACGTTCAAGAAGGTTATCATCATGCGCTGCCCTGCTATCTGCCACAAATTCCTCCCACGCCTCTGCGCCCTCTTCGCCTGAAAAATAATTGCTCTCAAAATCCATATTTTCAAACATATCCACCATTGAAGATGGAACCTCAATCTGGAAGGATGAACGGGATGTAGGGCTCATGATGGTAAATGCCTGACCACGCTTTGCACCAAGTATATCCTCCTGCTCCTGCTCATTAATTCCTCCTGCCTTAGCATAGAGCTTGCACAGATCATCCATATCGTTCGGAGCAAGACCGAATACAAAGCTGTACTGACACGCATTGATGATAGCGGAAGACTTTCTTGCAATCTCCTCACTTCCCACAAAATCCTTGATATTCTGAGTGATAACGATCTGCATACCGTTATACTTACGGATACGTTTAGCAAGCTGGAACATGAAATCCAGTGCTACCGGATATTTGTTATCAATAAAGACATGTGCCTCATCTATTACAACCACAACCTTACGCTTCAGACCGTAGCGTGTGTTGTAGTCCCTGTTCTTGATGATCTCGTTATCTATATACTTAAGCACCAGTAACATCTGCGCATTGGCAATCGTTGTATTGCGGTTGGCAAGCATAGACTGGAAGTTGAATACGGAGAAGTTCTCATCCGTAGTAATTGTCGAAGGTCCGTTCCATATATTCGCATTCCTTCCGCCGGTAGAGAATTTGGCGATATAGTTAACAAGAGAACGGAGTAGCTGTCTCAAATACTCGTTATTGGTCCTCTCAAATTCCTGAAGCACCACATCATAGAGATCATCGAATATCGGATAATCTTCAGCAGTAAATGTTGACAGATCCGTCTCAGGAGTGATTCCGAAGTTAAGATATACTCTCTCGATAAGAGAGTTGAGATATTCTAACGCATCCTTATCTATATCCGGAAGAATCTGTCTGAAGAACTCCTCAAGGAACTGAAGGTGTGTAGCATAACTTCCACCCGGTCCGCCTCCTTCTTCACCTGCCTCATCATCATCAAGTGCTGTGATGATATGGAAAGGATTCAGTCTTCCATACTTGGCATTCCCTACATTGATTACCTTGCCATGAAGATTGTGGGCAAGTTCCGAATACTCATTTTCCGGATCCAGAATGAATATCTTGGCATCCTCTGATGCAAGATTGGAAAGCAGTGATTTGGTGGCATAAGATTTACCTGAGCCTGACTTTCCAACAATGACCATATTGGAATTGACTCTCTCCGAATCACGTCTAAAGAAATCAATGAATACCGGAATTCCGTCTGCCGCTCCCAACTTGATACCGCCCTTATCCGATATATGGGCAAATATCCATGGATACATTCCCGCAACAGTATTGGTGGGAATACCTCTGCCCTCCTTTAGAAGGGGATCATAAGCCGATACCTGTGCGCCGATGAAGCTCTGAATCTGCATGAAATCCATTCCCGACATACGCATGCCTGCCTCAGAATAACTTCTCTTTAACGTCTTTTTCATATCTGCCACTGACGGAATCTCTGAATCAAGCTTCTCTGACAGATACGGATCCTCTCCTGTCTTTGCGACATCATAGGCTGTCACATATATATTGGTAGAAAGCAGAGACTCATTATCCTGCTTCAAGGTTACAAGCAGGGAAGACAGTGTATCAATGTGTTCGGAAAGTTCCAACATCTTAGAATCAACATTTGTATTCATGTACTGTCCTCTAAGTTCCACCAGAGAGCGGTCAATTGCTTTTATCGACTTGGCATTATCCATAGGAGTCAGCTTAACAACCACCTTGGTCGCAGGAAATGACATCACACCCGCCATCCAAGAGTCGCCAACAACCGATGGGTAATCGATCACTCTCAAGTTGTGGGTGATAATATTATTAACCTCTATCTTACGCATGGTTATCTTGATATCCTGCGGCATAGCCCACTCTGCCCAATGCTCAGGATCGATGTTATCTATCTCCTTTTCGTCAAAATCAAGACAGTTGGAATATTTTAGGAAAATAGCAAGTTCCCTTGTATCAAGCCGTCTTACGGTAAGCTCACCCTGTTCTAAGCTCATGATTGCCTGACGGGTCATAACGTCCAGACGTCTCTTGTCACTCTCAAAAAGTACAAAATAGTAAAAGGATTCGATCACTTTCTCCTCTTCACAAAGAGACCGAACCTCATTGATACGATCATACTGTATCTCCACTCTTGCTTGAAGCTCCTCCTCCGATAACATTCCACTTTCGTAGGAATGTTTGAGTGCTTCTAATTTCTCATACTCTGCGTCGAGGTATTCGTCATACACTATAGGCCTCTGCAGCTTGACTATGTTGGCACCATACTCACCCTGTAAGCCTCTTAGCACCTTGCCGAAGCATGCCTCAATGGCATTATTTCTGCGATGTTTCGAGAAAAAGCGGAACTCTACGGGATCTATCTCAATTACAGTGCCGTAATACTTGTCGCCATACTCGATAAATCCGTCACGAATGTTGGTAAATGGCATAACATCCACCATTTCTTCAAAACTATCATTCTCATTAGCTGTTGCCTTCTTCTCTTTCTTCTTCTCCATGGAACGGTTAGCCCTTGCAAGCCATACCGCATCCTTCTCCTCCTTGGTAGCAGTCTTACTCTTTAATACCTTATCCTCTTCCTTGATAAGAGCTTTAAGCTGCTTCTTCTTTTCTTTCGGGCTAAGTTCCTCCTCATTCTCCGCCGCATCTTCCATATTTTCAAAGAATTCCTGCGGAAGATTCTCATTCGACATCTGAAGAAGTGCCTTATCATCATAGACACGGGAATATCTTCTCGGATATGCCCTGTATCTTATCATGTGCCATAGAAAGACATATAAAGCCTCATCATCAAACCTCACGACCAGAATACCAAAGAGCACTGCAATAATAACGGCAATCACCCATCTTGCCGGCAGAGAGGATATCGCACAAAGTGTAACCGCTATTAAGCCCAGAAGACCTACCACCACATCACCGAGTGTAACACCTCTGAATAATTCAATTTTAACCTTTGTTTTTCCGGGTATTAGTCTCATATCTTCTGCCTGCCTATCTGTATAAATTATTCGGTATAGTGCCGCCTACCTCTATTTCTCGTCATTCGCTTTGCTATCGCCTACCTGAACACTCTGATTCTCCGGAATCGTATTCATGCTCGGGTTCGTTTCATATGAACTGTTTCCTCCTACCTGAACACTCTGATTCTCCGAAATCGTATTCGTACCCGTACTTGTTTCATATGAACTGTTTCCTCCTACCTGAACACTCTGATTCCCCGGAATCGTATTCGCACCACTTTCAACCGTACTGCTTACGCCTACCTGTGAACTCTGATTCTCCGGAATCGTATTCGTACCCGTGCTTGTTTCATATGAACTGTTTCCTCCTACCTGAACACTCTGATTCCCCGGAATCGTATTCGCACCCGTGCTCGTTTCATATGAACTGTTTTCTCCTACCTGAACACTCTGACTCTCCGGAATCGTATTCGTGCTCGGGTTCGTTTCATATGAACTGTTTTCGCCTGCCTGAACACTCTGACTCTCCGGAATCGTGTTCGCACCCGTGCTTGTTTCAAATGAACTGTTTCCTCCTACCTGAACACTCTGATTCTCCGGAATCGTGTTCGCACCCGTGCTTGTTTCATATGAACTGTTTCCTCCTACCTGAACACTCTGATTCTCCGGAATCGTATTCGCACCCGTGCTCGTTTCATATGAACTGTTTCCTCCTACCTGTGCACTCTGACTCTCCGGAATCGTATTCGCACCCGTGCTTGTTTCAAATGAACTGTTTCCTCCTACCTGTGCACTCTGATTCTCCGGAATCGTATTCGCACCCGTGCTTGTTTCAAATGAACTGTTTCCTCCTACCTGTGCACTCTGACTCTCCGGAATCGTATTCACACCCGTGCTTGTTTCAAATGAACTGTTTCCTCCTACCTGAACACTCTGATTCTCCGGAATCGTATTCGCACCCGTGCTTGTTTCAAATGAACTGTTTCCTCCTACCTGAACACTCTGACTCTTCGGAATTGTATTCGCACCCGTTTCTTGCAAACCACTTCCGTCACTTTCTTTTCCATCCACCTGACTACGTTGATTTTCAAGAATATGTCCAGTATCGCTTCCGCTTTCATTCACTGTGGCTTCGGCTCCCTTCGTTGCTGCTCCGACTACTCCGGCAACTGTGGTTCCGCCCACCTGACTGTTCTGACTACCCGGTGTACTATCACCGGTTTGCGAACCTCCAGACGACGAACCTCTGTCTCCACGTTGTTGATTCTCGTAAGCCTTCAGTGTCTCTTCCATCTGAGCCCGTTCGCCCGGCTTAATCGCATCTCCATTCGCATGATAACCATTTTCTTTCATGAATGCAAGATCTCTCTTCATCGCCTTATAATCATAATCCTTCATCTTGGCTGCCTGCTTCTGAGCCTTATTCCTGTCAGGAGGTCCTGCTTTGAGTTCTTTCTGATGGAACTTATTCTCAGCATCCTTCTTCTCCTTGTCAGCTTTGTAATCCTTCTCAGCCGCAGCCTTGGCATCCTTCATATTCATGCCGTCTTTCTGCATATGCTCCAGAGTGCCCTTCATGATCGCAAGATCTTTACCATCCTTACTTAGCTTCTTGCCGTCCATCCTGCGACCAGTCTCCTGACCATGTTTAACAGCGGCATCAAGCATCTTCATATCCTTTTCTCTCTTATCTGCTCCATCTTTACCGCCTCCAGGTTTGGCAACATTAGCATTAGCCTTCTGCATACCCTTTGATGTTTTATCAACAGCTTCGGATTCACTACCTTCGCCACCTTTCCCACCGCCATTAACCGGTCTCTTCTCCTGACTTTGTTGTTTGGTTCCACCAAGTGGCTTATGTGCATTCATGAACCTACCTACGCCTGTTTCAGCGAATTCTTTTCTCATATCACCTGCTGTAATGGCCTGCATTCCGGCGTTGTCCGCAAGAATGCCCGTAAATATACCATTCACCTTATTGATAGCCTGAACAGCCGTATATGTAAGAACAATCTTAAGTATCATCGTAAGAAGAAGATTCAGTAACTTATTGACTAAATTAAGTGTAGCTTCTGTGCTTGATACATCCCAATCTTCCAACGCAACGCCTGCATCACCAACCGATAGTGCAGGACTCCATATGATAGGGAGCAACAATATGAAAAGCCTTATGGCAATTACCATACCCAGCACACTGAGCAACTGAACAACGAATGCGGTCGTCCACTGTTTGAACTTTGCACCGTCATCCATAGGCATCGTAGCAATTGCCAGTGGTGCTACCAGATAGAGTGCAAGAAGATTGAATATTCTTACACCGCAGGTCACTATTACAATCATCATCTCCATTGCAATCTCATAGGTGCTTATAAATACAATCACATAATTCATCTTAAGAGGACTTACCGAGAATACCTCTCTTACCTGACTGAAACTGTACATATCCTTAGATCCATAATAGAACGGAGCTCTGATATTATCATAGAAATTAGGATCCCTGTTATATGCATCATTTCTCGCAGCCGCAGTATTGACGGTTCCCATGGTTCCTACCAGAAACATGATCCTGTCAAGTGATACCCTTCCGGTGTACTCATGCGTTGTTCCCTGATAGCTCTTGAGCACCCTGATATTGGGATTCTGTTTTATGATCTCCATACAATCCAATATAGCATTGGTAATACCGTCATCATAAGTATCTAATGTAGTCTCTTTATTATAATCATAAGCAGTGCCTAACTCCTCCATAAGACTCTGCCATGTAATGATCTCATTATCATTCTCATCATAAGATTCATAATGGTATCTGAACACCCCCTGGTCTCCAAGATACTTAAGATCCGTTCTTATATCATTGTAGCAGGCATTCAGATTGTATCTGGAACGATAAGACGGATTCAGCGAATAATTACCGATTGTATTCAATATCCTTCCCATAGCGGCATACTGCTCATCCGTGAATTCTATAGGCGTACCTGCACCTGTGACAAGATCATTCGACAATATAAAGGAATCATTTACCGCCTGAAGAAGGATGTTCGTCGCATTGATCGATACGAGAAGGATTGCATTCATGCCAAATATGAGAAGAATACTTTTTAACAGATTGCCCAATATCGCACCCAATGTAAGGCTCTGATATTTGCCTCTTGAATCAAACATCTTCCTTATAACCGACACAATAGCAAAGGCAAATGCGAATATGATTCCCACCATTCCGATTCCCATATATACACCTCTTACGGAATCATGGCTGAAGAACACATTAAGCAGGGAGTTTTCTTCGCCGTTATACACAACCGGAGCCTCACCTGTAAAGATAAGCATAATATCCTCAAGAAGTTTCAGGACATATAACATTGCAATCTCAATATAATAGAATATTGCGAATACATAATTCTCTATTAATTCCTGAAAAAAATCTTCAATTGCCCCGCCGATATCAATCAGATACGGCATTGAAAAAAATAATGTATTCATAAGCGTTCTCCTATTCTGTAATGCCTGTTGCTTTATTCCGGTATCCATGTCTTGAAAAATCTATATTACTTTACGGATTGACAAATCCTTCTACCTTACCCTCAGTCTTTTTCTTGTAATTACCAGTGCAACTGCCAATCCGACTATGATGAGAAGCAAAAGTCCAAACAGCATCCATGCCTGCAGATTAAGATATACCATTATCTTGAATTCCTTCTCAATATAATTGCCGGCCAAATCAGATACCACAACACGGTAATTACCACTTTCCACGATCTGTGAATTGGCGTTCAATTTCTTAACCGTACTGCCTGATATAACGGATACGGTATCTCCCTCCTCAAGTCCGGTTATTGTAACCGGACCCTTGGCTCTGTTATTGTCATCAAGACCTTCAAATGTCACCTGTGGCGGAGTGTGATCCACCGTCACACGCAAGTAATATGAAATGCCATTATCGGAGCATATATAATTGATATCGTATTTCCCCTCGGCTGTCATATCCACAACACCGTAGTCAAACACAGCGTCTTCACCATTGATCACCACGCTTCTTACACTGAAGCCCTTAGGAAGACTATACTGGTTAACTGCTCCCGTAATCTCACTAAGCACCCGAAATCCCATAATCTGCCCATTACTTTCGTCGTCACCGCTTACAATAGCATAGGAACCCGGAGAATTAATAAGTCCCGGTAATTCATCCAGAGGCTCCCCATCCTTATACAGTCTTACATTAGCATTCTCACTCCTGGCAAGCATTACATCTCCGGTTACCATCATGCCATCCGCCACACTGATACTCACCGAACCGTTATCAACAGCGTACACAAAGTATCCGGTTGCCCTGTCATAGACGGAACCATCTGATATATTGACTCTCTGGGTAATATCCTGATCACCATTCTCCGGGATCGGTTCTCGGGTGATAATATCTATTGGACCTTCATAATCAAAATCCGACTCAGTTGCATCCGCTTCCGTCGTGGAAACGTCTATGTCGACTGTCTCCGAGTCTTCAAGGCCAACAGCATGTACCGTCAAAGGAGTACTGATACAATAGGACACCCATAAGATAACAATACCTGCAGTAAACATTACAGCCATATTCAATTTCAAACCTGCTGATATCTTTCTTCTCATTGAAAACTCCTATCACACATAATCACGATGCCTCATATTCGCCATCATCTTCGTCACTCTTGCCGAGCACAATATCATTTCTCTCATCAAGATCATAGTACACCTCGTCAGCTCTGAACATATGACTTCTAAGTTCATCCATGTTCATTCGTCCCATCTTATAGTAAGGGCATAAATAACTTGGTGTATATTTTGTCTTTAACGGATAATTGCCGAATGTAACAATTATCGCATTACCTGTACTCTCCTTATTGTTAAGCATCTGCAGCTCAGACGGATATATAAGAGGTCTGACCTGTGTCTGGGAAGACAGATTCATCTCGCCCGCTTTAGCTCCGATAGATGATGACGTGGACGTAGTACGAACCGTCATATTACCGCAAAGCTTCGAGAACTCCTCACAGGTTCCGATATCATTAGAACCGATGAACATCTTCATACCACAGTTAGACTTCACTATATCCGCTACCTTTTCACCATAAACATTATTAAGCTGTGAATAGGACTGTACCACCATGTTAAACCATATCTTTCTGGAACGTCCGACAGTGATCATCTTGTCGAACTTCTCTATCTTAGGCATATTACCGAACTCATCAAGGATGAAATATACATTACGGGGCAGTGACAGATCCTCTCTTGCCGACGCCACTTTGATCAGTGCTTTATACATACAGAGGATAAATACAGCCGCAAGTCCGTGCCTTGTGTCCTTCTCATCGGGAATCTTCATAAAGAGTGCCGTCGGCTGTTCTGCGAACTTCTCAGCCTCAACATCCGTTGCCGAGGTAAGACCACACAGTCCCCTGTCATTGAACATATTAAGCTTATCAAATGTTATGGACATGTACGAAGATAGTGTTGTATCTGCCGCAGAAAGCACCTGCCTTGAAAGGGTATAAGCCTGAGACAGCTTGCTCCTGCCCTCAAAATAATCCTTTAATGCGGCAAAATCATTCTCTGAATTGGTGAGTGCCTTATTGATATTGAAGAAGTTGAACTTATCTTTGGTCATACCAAGTCTTTCATCCTCAGAATCCTCAAGCATGGCAAGACATGTACTCATAATGATGGAACGGGCACCCTTCTCCCATACAGGATCCTTCTCATTCTCAATCGGACAGATAACGGATACCAGATCGTTCAGATCCTCGTACATCTCATCGTAATATCTCTGCCTTGTTACTGACACATCATCCTGACAGTGGGAAAGATCCGCATAAGCCTTCCCTCTCCACTCAACCCATGTACTTCCCGGTTCTGCCTCACCATCCATTCTCTTAAGGTCCGGATAGTCAGCCATACTGTCTTTGTGCATCCTGATGTCTTTGCCTGCCTCCACATAGTCCTGATACATATCCCATATTCCGTCTAACGGATTCCACCTTGAAGATGAATATGTATCACGCAGGTCTAAAAGAAGCACCTTATAACCACGCTCCGTAAGATACTGGGAATGCAGATCAAAAAGCTCTCCCTTAGGGTCCGTCATGATCATAGAGCTTCCCGCTGATGTGGATGCAAGAAGCTGTATCATAGGGTTGATAAATGTGGTTGTTTTACCGGAACCGGTAGCGCCGATTATAAGTGAATGTGCGCCCGGCAGGAAGTTGACCTCCAACATCTTTTTATTGTTAAGTACCGCCCTTACGGGGATACCATCCTTCTCAACCTTATTCAGCTCACTGTATAGATGTTCGGGAAAATACTTATCTCTCTCCTTTTCTGTAAGAAAACGGCTGTTCTCAAGAGATCCCTCCACCCTGTCAACCTCACCCTTCTTGCCGAGCAGACTTCCATTGGAATCTGTTATCATGTGGTCGAGATGGTTACCGGAAAGCATCCATATAATCACAACAATGAAACCTGCACCTGCACCATACAGCCATGTCTTCGCTGACAGTAGTAATGAGAAGTCAATCTTACTCTCCTGTCCCTGCAATGCCGAAGTTAACATATCAGGAAATAAACGAATAAAGAATCCCACCGTTCCTGATATAAGTATGAATATGATTATGTACATTATAATCTTCTTCCATGTCTTCATATATGATTACCTCCGAACATCTGTTATCTCCGCTTAGCTGTCACATATCCCGGGCGTTACCATCATAGTAAGCCTTATCACAACAGGTACAATCAGGCAACATTTACAATAATTACTTTATACTAATTGACCTCTAAGAGCAGATGACATAATTATCGTGTCATATTCCACGAATAGTATATAGAGTATGCCATATACTACTCATTGGTCAGAGATTAATCCCTGACCAATGTAGTATATGTTTTCTTCAATTGTAATTACTACTCCTATTGTGCAGCCTCTGTTGTTGTAACAGTTCCAGCAGTAGAATTAGTCATCCATGTTTCAAGTGCAGGTGTGGCAAGTTTCAATACAACCATAAGTACGAAAATGAGTACATATCCGATCAGGAAGGTCTTAATCGCCTGCTTGCGCTTCTCTCTCTCCTGTGGCTCTTCTGCCGTTGCATACTTAAAACCAAGAATGATGGCATATACACCACCACCTGCACCCACAAGAAGAAGTAACGGATTGATCAGAGAATTAATAAGACCGACAACAGGATTAACCACAGTAGTAAGATCTGCGCCCTGCTGAGCGGCAAATGCTACTCCGCTGTACGCGAGTACCGTGAGTGCTGCTACAAGTGTCAATGAACACACCTTCATAACCTTAAGTCCCTTAGCGCTTTCCAATTTCTTCATCATTTTCTTCATAACGCTTTCCTCCTTAATATGAATTATAGATTGATTCGAGGGATATCCGCCGCCCCTCATTACATTATGTTTCGTCCGTAATGTCTGGATAATCCCTCTGGAGAATTCTAAATAACTGATATATCACATTCATTACAGCTTATGTATGTATTATACAATGCAAAGTGCAACAAAAGTGCAACACATCCAAAAACATATGATACATTAATAATAAACATTCCCTGATTTCATTATAAGATCGCCTAATGTCATCTCTGCCCATGAGTACTGGGACATATACTCGCCCTGAAACGAATTGATTGCAATAATATCACCTTTCAGGTAGTCATAGTAATCACAATCTATCTTTGACGTATCAATTCCATAGGCATTCCACTCTTTTACAATCACATCTCCTACACCTGCCTTTTCAAGATCCTGTTTGAGCTTTGAGAAGAACAGTCTGAGTCTGCTCTTCATTGACCGCTCATCCCCTTCTTCCTCAAAGAACACATTGCAGATATCATTAATCGAACACAACGCCCCTCTTCTGTCTATAAGATATGCAAGCAGTTCCTTGCTCTTGGTTCTCTGAAAACTTACCGGAATTCCGTTTTTGTCAAACACTTCAAAATTTCCAAAACATTGGACTCTCATTCTTTTCTTCTTATCTTCTTTCAGGATTGGATTGCGAAGATTCTCAAGCTCTCTTTCTATATCTTCCTTCCTGAAAGGCTTTAATATAAATCCACTGGCATGCAGCTTAAAGGATTGATAAGCAAACTTCTCATGTCCGGTTACAAAAACTATATTCGTCTTTGGCGAGATCTCCTTGATCCTCTTAGCCATCTCTAAGCCGCTTACCCCTGGCATCTCAATATCGAGCCACGCCACGTCAGGAAGCCTCTTTTCAACATACTCAAGTGCATTTTCATAATCAGAATATGATGAATGCTCCCCTTCCGGATCGATCTCTTTCATCATCTTCACCATTTCCTGTGCCACAGTAACCTGATCATCAACAGATATTGTTATCATACGCATCCCTCCCTGTATATCCGTATTTCAGCTTAATTCGAATTCATCTCTATATATCTCATATATCACTGGTTATCATTTATCCAATATCGGTATCTTTATGATCTGAATAGTGCCCTGCTTCGTCTGCTTTATAGACAATTCGCCGTTGCACATAAGTTTTAGCCTTGTCCGTACATTCCCGATGCCAACACTCTTGTGTTCCTTCTGTGTTGAAAGCTCAGTCTTTATACCATGTCCATCATCCGATATTGTTATAACATAATAGCCTTTTTCAATCTTAGAGCATATAACAATACTGTCTCCCTCAGTACTCATTCCTATCCCGTATTTGATGGCATTTTCCACAAGAGGCTGCAGTGTAAGTGCAGGGATATTAAAATCCGTGACCTCAAGCTTCTTCACCACATTGAAATTCCTTGACGGCATAATCCTTGAAAGCTCAATAAACATATCAACGTGCTTCATCTCCTCAAGAAAAGGAATCAATTCAACACTTGTAAGTGATTCCAGATTCTTCCTAAGATATTCGGAGAAGTTAAGTATTGCAGGCTTTACCGCCTTCGCATCCTCGTCACACAGTAGAACGATCTGTTGCAACGAATTATATATAAAATGAGGATGTATCTGTTCCATCATCAATGCAACCTTATTCTCCGAAAGATCCGCCTTCTTGGTGAACAACTCACGATCTACATCAATCTGATATACGAACATTACTACCAGCAAAAACATTGATATTCCGATTGCGGTAACATTAAGACCTTTATCCATCATTCCCAGAAATGATACCCCGATAGGGAACATACATCCTATTATGAAACCGATACATTCTCTGATATCCTTTGGTGAAATAAGCAACATGATAATAATGATCACATATTCCATAAGAAAAGCCACCCATCTCGCGTAGTTGACTTGCGAAAATAACATGAGTGTAATTGTAAGTAACGAAAAAAGTCCCTGAAGGACAAACCAGAACCGGCGATCCCAAACCTGTCCCTCATCCACCTCTGTCTCTATGAAATACAACGTGAATATCGGGGCAACAACGGCATAAAATATGTTCGCACACAATAAACACCCATCTGTCGAACTGAATATATCATTAACAAGGCATCCGCCTGCAATGAATTCAAATATCACTCCTCCCATAGTGGTAAGAACGGCTGCTATGAACCATCTCATACGCTTGCTGTAATTCTTCATCAGCGTTATAACGATAATGAGTGTCAGAAGAAGAAATGCTGAGCCAAATACTGTCACTGTATGTATTGCTTCCCGCACTTCATATATATCGATATCCACCCCCTGCAATAAATCCACCTCCCTGTGTCTTTCGTTTAATAAGATTACTAATGCCACTAAGTACCATAACTATATCGAATACAAGTATGCCTTCTGTTCATACTCCCTTGTTATATCTATATAAGTAATAGCTTCTAAATACCTTCCGAATCTTCCCAAAAACAATTATTGAAATAATAATGTGTATAAGAAGCAGTACTATTGACAATCCTATAAGAATCTTTACCATACCGAAAAGAGTCCCTGACATCACTGTTCCCGCCGACACCACAATATGCATGCTTACTAATAACGGAAACAATAAGGCAATACGTATCAGCTCTGTAGCAATCCATGTTTTTTTCAGGTTCTTTATATGGGCATCAGGAAGGATTTCATTAACGGAAACGGAGTTGCTGCCTATACCATTCATCTCACTGCACATTTTTGTCAAAACATCAAGCAAAGTTACGACTCCAATCATAACGCACAGCTTAGGAAGCATATCAAACACACCTGATATGATACCCATAATCAATACGTTCTCACTCAATCTTGTGAATATTCCGATCATCTGATTTAGCATATCACCTATCATTTGAAAAACAAATATAATCCATGCATAATTATAGTTTTCCGAAATGTCATGCATTCTATAAAGACTCACCAGCACTACAATCAAAGCGGTAATATACAAGAATTCGCAGATATAATACAAGGAATCAATACTGCTTAATAAAGCAATTCCCTGAATTCCTGTTTCGGAAGAAAGCAAAATAACGAACACGTTTATGTCAAGTAATGACATAAACAACAGCAATGACAATATTGCGATCGGTGCTATTCTCATGGATTTGTAATCAATTTCTGCTGACATATATCTTTCCCCTGTCATTTTCATATTATTATTAGGTGATTGCGAAACTCTTGTTTATATCTTCAGAATTGTACATATTATACAGTTCCATCACAGGCACGAGCTAAAGCATACCTTCGAACTAAGCTCACTTCGTT